>JAGTRH010000170.1 GCA_018396795.1 Candidatus Bathyarchaeota archaeon | reverse complement strand
CTTGAAGAAGCTTGTGGAAGATAGAACAGCACTTATAGTAACGCAGAGGTTGTCAACGCTTAAGCTAGCTGATAGAATTATAGTTATAGATGGCGGAAGAATAGTTGAGGAGGGAACACATGAGGAACTTATGAAGCTTAATGGTTTATATGCTAAGCTCTATATGGCTCAATTTGCCCATCAAGAAAAATTAGTTGAGGCGAAATAAGATGGGGTGGGTTATAGGAAGGTACGCAAGGGAGGGGGCTGAGGGAAAACCTAGGAGCCCGCCATCAAAGATAATAATGAGACTCCTAAGGCTTATATGGAGATATAAGGCTAGAGTTTTAATCTTCACTACAGCGGCTTCAGCAGTTCTCGTCCTAAATGTGTTAGGACCCTATTTTGGCCGAAGAATTATTGATGAGGGCATCATAGCTGGCAACGTGAACGCATTAATGTTTTATGTTACTGTGGTTGCTTGTATAGCAGTCTGTAGCTGGGCGCTGGGAATTGTTAGGAGCTATAGTATTGCATGGCTAACGCAGAAACTCCTCTATGATTTACGTTCATTACTCTTCGCCCACTCTACGGAGCTCGACTACGCTTTCTTCTCTTCTATTCTTGCGGGGCAGGTAATATCTAGATTCACCAGTGACGTTGAGTCGGTTGGGCAGACGGCCACTACTGGCTTCATAGACGCCATATTTAATGCTTTAACAATTATAGGCGCTTTAATCGCCATGATTAGTCTAAGCGTTAAGCTTACACTCGCAACGCTGTCTTTAATACCATTAATAATCATCGCTGTGATTTTCTTGGCAAGAAGAAGTTATAGGGCATATAGGGAGGTTAGGGCTAAAGTTGGTGAGCTAACATCAAATATTGAGCAGACAGTTTCCGGAATAAGGGTTTCGCAGTCTTTCTCCGAAAGAGATAGGGAGAATTTGAGGCGCTTTGAAAGGGTAAGCTATGAAACTATGCGTGCAAACCTTAGAGCAACAATGGTTATGGCTCTCACCCGCCCGGTTCTAAGTGTTATAAGGGCGGCGGTGACGGCTTTACTGATATTTTACGGTGGACACCTAATTATTAGCGGTGAGACGACAATAGGTATCTTAATAGCCTTCTACAGTTATGTGGAAATGTTCTTTAATCCCGTGATGACCTTAACCGTATATTATAATATGTTGCAGTCAGCATTGGCAGCAGCGGAAAGAGTATTCGAGTATTTGGAAACAGAGCCCTCAGTTAAAGATTTGGAGAATGCCATTGACTTTGAGATCAAGAGGGGTGAAATATCGATTGAAAATGTAAGCTTTGGGTACAGTGAATCAAAAGTTTTAGAGAATTTCAATCTTAAGGTTAATCCAGGCGAGATATTGGCTGTCGTTGGACCCACAGGTGCCGGAAAAACAACATTAGCAAATCTCATATTAAGGCTTTACGACCCGCAGGAGGGGCGCATACTTATAGATGGCGTGGATATTAAAACCGTTAAACTAAAGTCTCTTAGGAGCCAATTAGCCCTAGTTCCCCAGGAGCCAATCCTATTTAGGGATACGGTTCTAGAAAACATTCGCTACGGTAAACCTGGGGCTACGGATGATGAGGTTATAGATGTAATACGTAACCTAGGGCTCGAACCGATTATAGAAACACTGCCTGAAGGGCTTAACACCATAGTGTCTGAAGGCGGTGGGAATCTATCAGTTGGACAGAGACAATTGATAAATATTGCTAGAACACTCCTGAGAAAGCCAAAGATAATAATTCTTGATGAAGCCACAAGTAGTGTTGACCCATACACTGAAAGCTTGCTGCAAGAGGCCTTGAAAAGACTCCTTAGTGGTAGGACATGTATTATAATTGCGCATAGGCTCTCGACAACATTCCTCGCGGACAGAGTTATAGTTTTAGATAAAGGCAAGATAGTTGAGGAGGGAACACATGAAGAATTGCTGATGAAAGGAGGGTTATATGCTAAACTCTACGAGCTTCAAATAGGTGGACCAATGAAGGCTGAAGCCGTGAGCGCAACTAGATAGCGGGTTTAGATGAATCAGCTAATTAGATTTTAAAGTTGAAAATATTTTTGGGAATCGAAGCCCAATAAGGTTATGGATTATATCTTCTTTCTTCGGTTAGAGTGAAGTTGCCCATAAGCCTTATATCTCTCGATGAGGCGCCAACCCTCAGTTCATACTCGCCTTTCTCAGCAAGCCATACTTCTCCGTTGAAGCTTGCGAGCTCTCTGAAATCAAGCTCCATCTCTATTTTCTCCTCGCCGGGATTTAAGAGCCTAGTCTTTTGGAAGCCTTTCAACTCCTGAAAAGGTTTATCAATTCTTCCTTTCGGCGCCCTTATATAGACCTGAGCAACTTCTTTTCCAGGGTAGTTTCCGCTATTCGCAATATCAAAGGATACTCTCACCCTATCATTCAATACCTCTATCTGGAGATTCTTGTATTCGAAGGTTGTATAAGATAGGCCGTAACCAAATTCGTAGGCGGGTTCTACTCCAAAAGTGTCATAATATCTATAGCCAACGTATATTCCCTCCTCATACACTACTCTCTTTGGGTTTTCTTTTGGTTCTCCAGGAAAGCTCCAAGATGGGACATCTGAGTAGTCTCTCGGGAAGGTTGTTGGAAGTTTGCCGGAGGGATTAATTTTCCCTGTAATTACGTCAGCAACTATTCGTCCGGTCTCTTGTCCAGCCTGCCATGCTAGAAGAATGGCATCCACCCTATCCCTCCAACTAACAACTTCTATCGGAGCGCCTATATTTAATATAGCCACGACCTTTCTTCCATGCCTATGAAAAATATTAGAGACTTTTTCTATAAGCGCCTTTTCGTCATCGCCGAGATAGAAATCACCCTTCTCTGGTTTTCTATCATACCCCTCACCCGAGATTCTACTTATAACAATGATAGCAACATCGTTTCTATCCGCAAACCTTTCAACCTCTTCTTCCCCGAGAAAATCTTGGGGAAGCCTTGGAGCGATTGGCATGCCAAACAGTCCTCTCCTTACTTTATACTCATCCGTCGCTCTCATCTCATTGACATATTTGCTGTGGATCTCTGCTAACTCATCGTCAACCCTAAGCCCCTTTTCCTTCATACCTTCAAGTATTGAGATCACGTATCTAGGATGGGTGTCGCCGCTGCCAGTTCCACCCTTAATGGTCTCTATCTGGCCAGTTCCAAAAAGGGCAATCCTTTCGTTCTCCTTTATGGGCAATACGCCGTTATTTTTCAGGAGCACAACTCCTTCTGAGCCGGCTTCATAGGCTATTTTAGCGTGCTCGTCGAGATTTGGCATATTAGAGTACTTGTACTTTTTAAAGGATGGTGAATTAATTAGCACCTTAAGTATACATTTTACATTTCTATTCAGAATTTCCTCGCTAAGTCTCCCCTCTTTGACGGCATTCACTATCTCTTGCACCTCGTCTTTCCTCCCCGGTATAATTTGGTAAGCCCTTCCAGGCATTATCATATCGTCACCAGCCTTCATCTGCTCTACGGGGTTATCTCCGGCAAACCAATCCGTCATGACAAACCCTTCAAAACCCCAATTCATTCTAAGAACCTTAGTAAGAAGCCACTCGCTCTGCGAACAATAGACTCCATTAATTTTGTTATAGGCGCTCATCACCGCCCAAGGCATTGAATTCTGAACTGCAATTTCAAAGCCTTTAAGGTATATCTCCCTCAACGCCCTTTCTGAGACAATAGTGTCAATGAACATCCGGTTTGTTTCCTGATTATTAGCAGCGAAGTGTTTTAGGCAAGCGCCCACTACCTGCGATTGAACGCCTCTAACAAATGCAGCTGCCATCTCACCGGTGAG
>JAGTRH010000169.1 GCA_018396795.1 Candidatus Bathyarchaeota archaeon | reverse complement strand
ATGGAGAAATTAGCTAGAGCGACAGGCGGCAGAATAGTAACTAACTTGGATGATCTTAAACCTGAGGATTTGGGCTACGCTGAGCTTGTTGAGGAGCGGAAGATAGGCGACGACAAAATGGTCTTCGTAGAAGGATGCAAAGACCCACGCTCAGTATCAATCCTTATACGCGCTGGCCTAGAGCGTATGGTTGACGAGGCTGAAAGGGCGATGCACGATGCCCTATCAGTGATTTCAGACGTAATAGAAAGGAATAAGATTGTTCCAGGCGGAGGCGCTGTGGAAGCAGAGCTAGCTAAGGAGTTACGTAGATATGCTGCTCAGATTGGTGGCAGAGAGCAGCTAGCCATCGAAGCCTTCGCTGAGGCTCTTGAGATAGTGCCGAAAACACTCGCTGAGAACGCTGGTTTAGAGCCAATTGATATAATGGTTGAGTTGAGGGCCACTCACGAGAAGTCTGATGGATACATGTGTGGTGTAGATGTCTTCAGCGGCAAGATCACTAACATGTATGAGAAGGGCGTAATAGAGCCTCTCGTCGTCAAAGAACAAGCAATTAAATCCGCAACTGAAGCAGCATCAATGATTCTCAGAATAGATGACGTTGTTGCTGCATCTAAGCCTAAAGAGGAAGAGAAAGGTAAGGGTGCTGAGAAGAAAGGAGAAGAGGAAGAAAGCGGGACATCAGAATTTGACTAACACCTGAAAAACCAATTAATTCATTTTTTCTATTTTTTTCTATATAGTAGTTTTAGGTGTTTGTTATGGCCGAAATACATGAGATACCTGCTAGTCTTCAACATTTTGAAAGGATAGGGGCTCACACGCATATTAGGGGCTTAGGCCTAGATGAGAATTTGCGGGCTGTTAAAGTTAAGGATGGTATGGTTGGGCAGGAGAAAGCCCGAGAGGCAGCCGGCCTAGTTGTCCAGATGATTAAGGAGGGTAAGCTTAGTGGGAGAACGATTATTTTAGCTGGCCCGCCTGGAACTGGAAAAACTGCGATAGCGATAGCAATATCAAAGGAGCTTGGACCTAACGTTCCTTTTATACAGATAAGTGGAAGCGAAATTTATAGCAGCGAAAGAAAGAAGACAGAGATCCTCATCGAGGCTATGCGCAAATGCATAGGTGTTGAAATACACGAGATGCGAAAGGTCTACGAGGGTGAGGTTGTAAGCCTAGAGATAAGAACTGCACCGCACCCATATAATCCATACCAAAGGGTTCCTGAGAGCGTAAGATTAACGTTGAAGACAACTAAGGAGGAAAAAACAATCGAAGCTGGGGCCTCAATTGCGCAACAAATAATTTCGCAAGGAATAACCGAGGGTTGTGTAATACAAATAGATGCCGAAACCGGAAGGGTTGTAAACTTAGGCCTAAGCCTAGAAAGCAATAAGGGTAAAGTTTATGAAGTTGACACCAGAGAGAAAGTTCCTAGGCCAACTGGGCAAGTCTTAAAAGAAAAAGAGTTCGTTTATACGCCAACCCTGGATGATTTAGATAAAATGAATGCGAGGAGCAGAAGTAGCGGCTTTGTCTCGCTTTTATTCGGTTTCAGCGAGACTAAAGAAATAGACAGCGAGGTTAGGGCATCTGTTGACGAAATGGTTAAGAAGATGGTTGATGAGGGCAAAGCCTTCATACATCCGGGTGTGCTCTTCATTGATGACAGCCACCTACTTGATCTAGAAGCCTTCAGCTTCCTTGGAAGAGCTCTAGAAAGCGAACTCGTCCCAATAATCATACTTGCAACAAACCGTGGAATAACGACGATACGTGGAACAGATGTAAAGAGCCCAATGGGTTTTCCATTGGACCTTTTGGATAGAGCAGTTATAATAGCGACGCACGAATATGACGCAGATAGCGTAAGAGAGATCCTGAAAATTAGAGCTAATGAAGAGAAGATAAAAGTGGATGAAGCCGCTCTTAAGAGACTGACCGAAGTTGGCGCATCATCATCGTTAAGATATGCTGTCCAGCTCCTGAGTTTAGCAGCTCAAAATGCGAGATTTGTAAAGCGTGATATCGTCACTCTCGATGATGTTGAGAGGGTACAATCATTGTTCATGGATGTAAATCAGGCAGTAGAGCATCTTAAAAAATATGAGATGCGAATGCTCTATTATTGACCATTTTGCAATTTCCTGAATCCTTTATCCCTAAGCCACCGAAAATAAGCTTCATCATAATCTACACTTGTAAGAATGTACTCTCTAATAAATTTAGCATGAAGTTTAACAAGTTTATGAAGTCTCTCATTACCTATATTAACACCCCTCCTAAGCATATAAGCGGTCTCGCGCAAAAGAATCTCTAGCGGCGTAAAATAGTATGGTAGAAAAATATAACGTAAGATGACATCTATGCCAGTCTTTCTCAGTTCTCTTAGCAGATGTCTACCTGAAAAATCTGTCATACATATGGCTTTTTGTTCACTAGAGACTTCACTACAAGATCCAATTATATACTCTACTTCATCTTTTATTGACGCATCCGTCCCGTCTATAATTTTACGTATTAGGCTCCGCCATTCTTCCACATCAACTTTTCCAGTAGAGTTTACTCTGAATGTTAACATGGCTATTCTCTCAGCGCTTTCAATGGATAAACTGTCAAGAACAGGGTTTCTATAACAGATGATCTTCAAATGTGGTTTTTTCAACTTTAGTCCTCTTATGGCTAAAAGAATAGGTTTAACCGCGTATTCCCATGAAGTTATAGGCTCATGCAGAATATCAGCTTCCTCTACCCGATTAATAAATTGCTCGTATGGGGCTCCCAACGCTAAATCCTCAACTAACTCCTGTAACCCGCGCTGAATATTCAAATACAAAACGTCAAATTCCGCTCTTCTTAAAAGAATTGATGCTTTCTCAAAGGCTGCCCTTAAATTATGAGGTAAAACCCATATCTCAAATCTACTGAGCATTTTCAGAGCAACAAAAATAAAAAAGGGATTTTAAAAGTAAGCAGGGGGAGCCATCTAATCGAATTCGCCGCCTTCAGTTTTTCCTGGTTCTTTGGGCGTCTTTGGTGTCTTCATCTTTCCAGCAGCTATTACATCGTCTATCTTTAGTATCATTGTTGCGGCTTCGGTGGCTGATTTAATCACTTGCTTCTTAACTACCAAGGGCTCGTATACATCTAGTTCACACATGTTTCTGACTTTACCGCTGAATACGTCTACGCCAGTCCACGTTTCACCACTCTCATGTTTGGATCTGAGTTCAGATAGTATGTCTATTGGGTCTAAACCAGCGTTCTCTGCTAGGGCCGTGGGAATAACCTCAATAGCGTCGGCAAAACTCTGTACCGCCAGCTGTTCCCTGCCAGGAAGAGAGTGAGCATACTCTCTTAACGCTCTTGCGATTTCGATTTCTGGTGCTCCTCCGCCCGCTAGGATTTTTGGTTCTTGAACTACGTCTCTGACTACGCATAGTGCGTCGTGTAGTGAGCGCTCAGCTTCATCAACAACGCGCTCAGTCCCTCCTCTCACAAGTATGGCGACTGCCCGGGGGTTCTTGCATCCTTCTACGAAGACCATTTTGTCGTCGCCTATCTTCCGCTCCTCAACTAGTTCTGCATAGCCCAAGTCTTTTTCGGTTAGGTCTTCTAGGTTTGTTGCAACCTTTCCGCCAGTTGCCTTTGCTAGCTTCTCCATATCTGATTTCTTGGCTCTTCTTACTGCTAGTATGCCCTTTCTCGCTAGGAAGTGCTGGGCCATGTCGTCAATGCCCTTCTGGCATATAACGACGTTTGCGCCTGTATTGGCGATCTTCTCAACCATGCTTCGGAGCATGTTCTCCTCCTCGCGTAGGAAGGCCTCCATCTGCTCAGGCGTCTCAATATTAATCTT
>JAGTRH010000017.1 GCA_018396795.1 Candidatus Bathyarchaeota archaeon | reverse complement strand
AATTTAGCGTTAGCATATTCGTGATTTTTTCTACATGAACTTGTGCTAGACGAGAAGTTGAAAGAAGTTTCCTGCCCTTCTAAGCTTTTAGCACGCGATTAAAAAGCTCCGATGTTGCTCATGAAGATAAGATATATTGAAGAAAAAGCCTTATATATGACTTCTTCATTCTTATTTAGAAATGCCTGAGTCTATAACAATTATTGTCCCTACTGAAGGCAAGCAGATTGAGGTTGAGGTTGAGCCCTATCATACACCGAAGGACATAATCGATCTTGTAATAAGCCAGCTTAAGCTTAGGAGTGGCGAGTGGATATTGACCCTGGGGAGTAAGGAGATTACCTCCAGCGATACGAGAACGCTGGGAGAAATCGGTGTGAGAAACGGCGATGTGTTACATTTGATGCCTAGGGTGATAGGTGGGTACGTCGGAAACATCTGAAGGACCTTGAAATGTTGCCGATGAACTTACTGTTAAGAAGGCTTGACAACGAGGAGAACGAGCTTAAAGCTTCCAATCACGTTAGAAGAGTTTTTAAGACGGATTATTATTCTGGAGAAAAAGGCAAAAAGATACATGTTTATACCGTATACGGGTGGGAAGAGGTTGAAGTTGTCAGGGTCTATGATGTGGAGTTTGAAGCATCATGCTACTATAGACCTAGGGAAGGCGTTGACCCATTGCCTTTAACCACGGGTGTTGTGAGGATTTACGTATTAAGATGGTACCCGTATTATGATGATAGCAGAAGGTTAGGCGCTCCTGTGAGGCTGGCTTGGTTATCTCCCATATTTCATCCAAACATAGCTCCCGGGGAGAAGTTTGGGGGAAACGGCGTAGTATGTTGGAATCTGTTGAAAGCCTCGATGACAAAAATGTCTCTTATCGGAATAATAGATGGTTTAAGAATACTGATCTCCAACCCGTATCCTGATGATCCAATTTCAGTTCCAAAAATTTGCAAGGATGCTGCAGAATATTTCAAAAAGCGTCCTCCCCCGAAATTGTTGAGGAAGAATGCTTAATTCTAGCGATAATATATATGAGGCTTACATTTCGTTTGATGCGTTAGCTAAACTTGAGAATCACGTGGCTTTAAACAAGGATGTTGAGGTTCTTGGGTTCCTAATTGGAGACTTTTGCGAATGGAATGGAAAGCAATACACGTTAATTGTGGATAGTCAGCCTATTGAGAGTATTTCAAGATCAGATATGGTTGAGCCTCACGAGAATTCGTTAGCGAGGGCTTTAAATAGAATTGACAGGATATTGAAAGAAAATATTATTGTTGGCTGGTACCATTCGCACCCTGATTTCGGCTGCTTTTTGTCATCAATAGACGTGCAAACTCAAAGAAGCTTCTTTTCAAACCCTAATCATGTAGCATTAGTAATTGATCCAGTGAGAATAGAGTTAAAGCTATTTAAGCTCACCGATAATTCATACAGAGGGATACCGTTTATCATTTTCAAGGAGAGGAGGAAAAATGAGCGGTGAAAAAGAGGTTTCCAAGCTGAAAGTGAAAAGAGTTGTTGAGAGAGAAGTGAAGAAAGCCCCGCCACCGACTCCGCCAAGATATAGGTATGTGGCAATACACTCGGCTGGCGAGGAGCCTTTTTCCTACGAGCCCCTTGTCCGTTTCTTCAGAAAGCATAGACCCATTCGGCGAAAAAGCACCAATAGACTTATTATTTACCTTTTGCTGGTAAATTCTATAATAGGAATGTCTTTACTTTACACTTTCACCATCTTTTGTGTTCAAACAATTTTGAACGGAGTAAATGTGATTCGCATTGATAGCGATACAATAAAGATAGAGGTGGAAGGAAATAATTGGTTCACCACTACAATTTTGAACGTCCTTACAAAGACATCTATCAGATCAATCCCCAGTAATAATACTGCGAGCTTAAGATATGCTGATGGACTAAATTTTGTAATTGATAGTAATGATGTACTCTTGGTTGTGAATGTCAGAGCTGAACTTTTAGGTATTGTACTGGTTGAAGGGAAGAGATATTATGGACTATAGGAGAGCAACGGGAATCTTATTATTGCTATTGCTTCAAACAGCATTATTAACTATTAAAACGGTCGGCACACCTAATCAAGACATCGTGTTTAACTTTAAAACGTTAGACGATATGATTCCGCTTAACGGTTTTATTGCTTTAAAAGTTTATAATGATACGTTCTCTGAATTCTACGAAGTAGTAAACGGGGAAACTAGGATTCCTTACAACTACACCGGCCTAGAAGCGAGTCTTATCTGGATTCCTCTAAACTTGACGTTGTTAAAAATTGGAAGGATACTGGATGTGAATCTTTCTGAGCCACTAGTGTTGAATTTAAACATAAAAAACGCCATACTTAGATGTTATGCTTCAAACATAAATATTTCAAACATCAGATTATACTTAAAAATCTCGCGTGGAAATCTAAGTAAAACTTGGGAGATGTATAAAGGAACTCTTAATTTTACCATACCTAGTGATTTTAAATTCAATTATAGCATAATTTATCCATTTTTTGGAAATAATTTTACGGTGTCAACAGGGATACTTAATATTGATGAAGGCCTTCCTTTAAGATTGAATGTGACTGATGTTAAAGGCATACGTATAAGACTAAACAAGGCTGTAAGCAATGTGGTGATAGAGTTGACTCACAATGCTAATTCTCTCTTAATGGAGAAGGTTGATGAAAATGGGACATTAGAAATAAGTTTTTCAAGGGTCTTGCCATCAAATATCGAGAATTGTTACTGGCGGGCACTATATGATAATAAAGAAGTTGGAAGAAGGCCATTTAATGAAACAGAAAGGGAAATCGTGTTAAACCTGGATAAGCTATATCTCTCTTCCTTGAACCTTATTGATTCTGATGGAAATGAGATAAGTCTTCATGAATTGGAACTTTACTTAAATGGAACAAAAATAGAAAATCCAGTAGTGCAACTTACAGATGGCAACTACGTGTTAACTGTCAAGCTTAAAAGGGGTCCATATGGTTTAAACATTGCCACGGATAAAACAAGCATTGTAGCAAACCAAGACGCCAATATAACAATAAAATGCTATTTAAGAAGGATAAGAGGAATACAAGCTGGATGGTTGATCAGTGTTATAAACAATCAACCAATATTCTTGCAATATTCTGATAACATGCTTTTACCATTTGGAATTTTTTCAATGTACTCGGATAATTGCTTCCTTGGATATTTGAATAATAGCGAAGCTGGATTGAGGATAGTATGGCTACCGAAAGATTTGATCATAAAATATGAGCCAAGTGTATTGTTTAACATGCCGCTACTAATTGCTCTTCAAATATTTTCCTTAATATTTATAAACATCCTCCTCATAAAATGGTATAGATCTAAAAGAGAATAGCATTTTTAAGTAAGCTTTGAAATTTGTGATAAATCGATATTGCCGCAGTTCCAACATTTTTCTCTAGGAACAGATTTGAGCAACTCGTCTATACAACTTTTATGGTAGGGCGTTAGGCAAGATTGACAGAATACAAACTCCTCCATGGATTCAACCTTCCCCATGCATATTGGGCATTTAGATAACAACGCGTCATTAATATCCAGCATGATGGTTGAAACAGCTTCTATTCGATCTGTTTTTCCGCCTTCTAAAAGTTTCCTAGCCTTAGGAAGAACTTTTATCCTGATGGATATTGGCTCTAAAACCGTATGTCCAGAGGATTTGATGAAAGTTTTAATAGCCTTTTTATTTATCAACGGAATCACCATGTTATCTCCACTTATTTTAACCTTATGAATCGGAATTTCTAACTCTTCACCGTGAATGTTAACAATCAGACCGACAACGTGAAGCCTGCTCGTCTTAATAAATACTACATCCCTAATCATACCTGTTTTCTCATCTTTTTCAACCAGTTTTTGTTCGTTCATTCGAAACTTCTCCAACATGTATTGTTCATCTGTCTTATTTAAACGGGAAGAATATAAGGTTTTCAGCATATTGCTACAAACCATGTTTATCCGCGAAATCCTTAAGAGAAAAGTTTATATTACCTTTAGCGAATATCTTAGCTTAATGCTATCCATAAAGAGGATCGCTTCAATTATTCCTGTTCCTCCGCGTGCTATGAAGGTTTCTGACTTAAGAAAAGTTGATGTTAAAGTAAAGACTATTCGTGAATTATCTCAGTTTTTCAAAAGCCTCTTGGAAGCACATGATTTAAATGCGCTACTTTCTGAAAGAAAGAACCTACATAGGATTGAAGAGTTAGCTATACTTAGATTAATAGAAGAGAAAGATGAGAAGAACAAAAAAGTCATCCTTTCGGTTTTAGAGGATACACGCGAGAAAATCGGTAGGCTAAACCTTAAAATATATGCCTTGCTCCATGAGATCCCGATTTCCGAAAACGAAATTAACGACTGGAAGAAAGAAATCATCAGCATCGTTGATTACATCTATAATGCACAGGTGAATAAACTAGAGTATCCGCCTCATATTGAAGATTTCTTAAACTCGCGGATCTCTAAATTGGCAAACTTAAAAGATGCTGTTAACCATCGCATTGATGAGCTTGAGAAGAAAGCTGAAGGATTTGAAGAGGAGCTTAATAACATTAAAGTGAAACATTCTGTAGGACTATTAGATGAAGCAAGTTATATTTTCCTTAAAGGAAGAATTGAAGAGATATTGAAAAATACGATTGCCGAAATAAAAAGCCTGAAAAACTTTAACATGCAGATTGGGTTTATCTCTCAAATCAAACTGATTGAAAACGATTTGAATGAAACATTATGGCAAATTTCGCAAGTCGAAGAAAAATATAAGACTAATGAAATTAGTGCAGATGAGTATAATAGGTTAATAGTCGAACTAAAGAGAAAAGAAAAAAATCTTAATGATCAACTGGTGGTTCAGAAAAGGATTTATGAAGATTATCGTGAAAAAACAGAAGCATTAAGGGGGAAAATCCATTCTTTAGATAGGCTATTAGTATAGTTCAACCATGAGTATAAGGAGTATTGGCAGGTATGAAATTGACGAAGATACGTTCAGCAGACAGATACTTATAGATGGATGGAGCCAGAAAAGCATAGAAGAGGGAAGCGTGTTTATAGCAGGAGCGGGAGCCTTGGGAAACGAAGTTGTTAAAAATTTGGTTTTAGCAGGAATAGGAAAGATATACATAATGGATTTCGATCATGTGATAAAGGCTAACCTAAATAGGTGTATTCTTTTCACTCTAGAAGATGCTGAGTTGAAAACACAAAAGGTTGAGGCTCTTGCAAAAAACGTTAAAAAGTTAAGAAAAAACATAAACACAGAGATAATTCCTATCAATAGAAATCTGCTGGATCTGAATGGGGATGAAGACTTCTTGAAGGATGCCGACCTGTATGTTTCCTGTCTAGATGGTGTTGCCTCTAGACTTAAATTAAACATATTATCGTTAATTAATGGAAAACCTTTAGTAGATGGTGGAATGGAGGGTTTCGAGGGGTATGTTAGAGTAACTATTCCTGGGAAAACTGCTTGGTTATAGTGTGAGATGAGTAAGTAGGCAGTTAGGGAAAGAACCTCCTGCAGCGGAAAAATATTGGACGACGGGACTCTTCTACCGCTTTCTTCTATTTCATCCATCACGTCTATAATCGGGGGTTTTCAGTCTCAGGAAATATTTAAATTGCTAATTGATAGAGAAGGCAATAAACTAAAGAGTCTCGCGGGTAAGGTGCTGTACTACATGGGAAGGGCAAACTATATAACTGTAGTCGATGTTGAAAGGAGGAAGGGTTGCATATGCAACGATTTCTATTAGCAGGGGTTTTAGAAAAAAATGTCAACAGATTTAGATGAAACTGCCATAAAAGTTTTAAAATACATAATATCATGTTCAAAAAACGGGAGTGTAACCTTCTCTTTGGAAGATGCTGAAAAACAGCTCCAAATGAATACAAAGGATATACTGGATGCATTAAGGACACTAGAAAGACTAAGGGCTATAAAATTGATGAATCCGTCGACTCCAGATTTTATTCTTAAAAACTTGGTTTTCGAAGCCGCCGAATACGATCTTATGTATTTTGCGGGAGAAATTGATGAACAAACGTATAAAAAAAGGCTTGAAGAACTATTGCTAAGGCCTAGTCTTAAAGAGTTATCTATTGATAAAACATGCCTAAATTCAAATCTGGTTAATTTAAGAGAGGCGTTAAACAATATTGAATATATATTGCAAGTTGTCAGCGAACTTGTAGCCAGGCCTTTCGTTGAGACTAAAAAAGATGAGAAGCAGAAAATCATTAGCGATTTTTCTGATGAATTTCTCGACCAGTTGATCTATGTTAACGGCTTTCTGACGAAACTTAGATTCTTGGGAGAAATGGCCTTAGAATCTCTGGATAACCTTAAAAAGCTCAGGACTGAGGCAAAGGTAGCAGTATCAAAAAATCTTAGAGAAAAATACGAGGAATCTAGGAAAAACATGGTTAGAAAATCCATGAATCTATTTATATTAGGAAGTATTCTTTATCCC
Organism: Candidatus Bathyarchaeota archaeon; assembly: GCA_018396795.1. Next base: position 6,747 of record JAGTRH010000017.1, on the reverse strand, counting down.
GATGTATTGTACGAAGAAAAGGAGGATAGAAAATGTGATTCATGTGGAAAAACTGTTCAAATATCGTGGAAGTATTGCAAATTCTGTGGATCGAAGATAAACCAAGTTTTCTTGCCAAAGGATTCTAAAGAAAAGAAGCATGCTGTCTGCTATAATTGCAAAAGTATTTTACCAATAGGAAGTAAGTTTTGCCCAGAATGTGGATTTAGTTTCTCTGAGGAAATAGCACGCGTAGAAAGCACATTATCCGAACTCAAAGTTGAGTTAGAATTGTTAAATGCTAGAAAACTTATTGAAGGAAATGCTCTTACAGAAGAAATTCGAGAAAAGGAAGTTAAATATAGAGAAGCTGAATCACGTTTAGAAGAGCTCAGAAAGGCCTTTCAAGAATCAGAAACCATTTTTGCTGAAACATCCCAGTATTTTGCGGTTAATGTTTTAAATCAAAAATTTAACTTAACCCTGTCTAAAAAAATAAACATATTTAAGGATTTGGCAAGCAGAGTGGGACTCCGTGTCGACGAGTCTTTTAAGGAGTCTGTCGAAGATATTTTAGAAAGTGAGAAAGAAGTTATTAAACTGATTCAAAACATAGCTTCAGACCTGCCTTTATCTCTTCAAGAGTATGATATGTTAGTAAGGGAAGATAGAGAATCATTAAGCTGTAGTTCATGCGGGTTTAAAAATGATAGTGATGCATCTTTCTGTATAGAGTGCGGGAATTCACTTTTATAAGTGCAATGCCCATATTTTGGTGTAAGACCCTCTATCAAATACAGGGTTTCTCTAGAAAAATTTATATGTGGATTTCACTTACCATAAAATGGAGTATGAATGGCGATACTCAAGCGTAATGTGAAAATGACTCCAGATAAAAAAGGTAAAAAGCCTGAAACATTTCCCAAAATAAAAATAAAGGTTTTCTCAGCGGATCTAACTGGATTTAGAAAGGAAAAAGAGTATTACGTTGAAAACACTCAGACAAAGATCATGATCGGCGTAAAAGAAGGGTTGGGTTATTATCTTGTTCAGGACCCCCCGGTGACAGAAGATCAATTGGAACTACTTGAAAAAACAGCAGGCGAGCTAATTTATTCAGAATTTAAGAAGGATGAGGATATTAAAAAGCGGTTAGGAGAATTGAAAATTTCACCTGGTCTTAAATATCTGATTATGAGGGAAATCAGCGAAGACAGGTATTCAAGCTTAGACCCATTGATGCATGATCCAAATATAGAAAGTATTGAATGTACCGGTGCTGATGTTTCCCTGACTGTTAAATATTATGGCATAGGTCGTTTAACGACTAACTTGAAATATAATGCGGATGAACTAGATCAGTTAGTTCAAAGATTGGCTTATAAGGCTGCAAAAACCATATCCAAAGCGAACCCCAGAATAGATAATGCTAGATTGCCGGATGGGAGCAGACTTGCTGCAAGCTACATGGGGGAGATAGCAGGGTCCTCGACCTTCACGATAAAAAAATTCCCTAAAACCGGGTGGACACCCACCAAGCTTATGAAGAACAATACGCTCACCCCTGAGATTGCTGCCATACTCTGGATATTCATGGAGAATAAAATGCCTATGCTTGTATGTGGAGAAATGGACTCTGGGAAAACCTCACTCGCAAACTCTATATGCGGGTTTACCAGGCCCACTGTCAGAATAGGTACGATAGAAGATGTACCTGAATTCAAGCTTCCCGTGAGACCAGAAAGTTGGTTAAGATACTTTACGAGAGAATCTCTAACATCGGATGGAAAACCGATAACGACGCAAGAACTTTTGAAACAAATATTAAGAGCAGTCGTTGACTATATAGTTGTTAACGAGGTCAGGAGTGAAGAAGACGTACCTACGTGGATAAACGCTATAGCTGCAGGCAGTGGAGGAATTACAACTTTTCATGCACCTAATTTCGAAGATCTATGTACGAGAATGCAGCACATAGGCCTAAAGAAAGAGGAATTAATAGCTTTGCGTGGAGGAATAATTTTTATAAAGAAAGTAAGTGAAATGGGGAAAAGGAGAATAACTGAAATAGGACATGTAATTCTCCATAATGGTGAAACAAAATTTGAGGTTTTTGTATCATATGATGTTCGTACTGATTCTTACAGTATAGATTTTGAAAAGCTAATGAGTTCAAAAACAGTGAAATACCTTTGGGATAAAGCCGGTATAGATTTCAAAGAAGAGTTGGAAAAAAGAACAGAATACCTGAAATGGTTAAGGAATCTTGCAGATAGTGATCCGAATGTTTTAGAACCTGATGGGTTCTTAGGCGAACTTAAAAAATATTATAGTAATCCTGAATATTATAAGGATCAACAGCTGTTGCCAAGACAAGTATTTGAAGAGGTGGAAACTAAGGATAATGTTCAGAGTACGGATTCCGCAGGCATAGATGTTACTAAGCCGAAACCCATAAGGGTTAGTCCAATTAGGAAACAACCAGCGAAAATAAAACATGTTAAAGAAGGTTCAAAAACAGGTCCTGGGATTAAAAAAACGAAAAAACATAAAAAAAGGTTTTGGTCACGTAAGTGATGCTTAATGTTTAATATAGACAAATATCTTTATTTGGCTCAGGCTGGCATTACGCCGAGCAAGTTTAAAAGAACATTCCTGATAAATATGCTGGCTGCTTTTTCTTTTTCTTTTTTACTGATCGCTATTTCTCTTATGTTAAAACATGGTATTTTTCCCATTTCAGTATCTGAACCCATTTTTGACTTACTACTCTGGGCATCGCCTTTCCCCGTGGCCATCACATTTATACTCTCTATAGAGCCTGTGTTTAAAGGCTATACCGAGCTGAAACAGGTTGAAAAAGAGCTTCCTTTTACATCTGCCTTACTAACACTTTATGGTGTCGCTGGTTTACCGCCTTCCTCTGCCATAGGTAAATTAGCAGCTTTCTCAGATATTTTCCCAGCAAGTGGTAGAATGTCAAAGAGAATTGAAAAACTTAGACAGTTATACGCGCTTGACGAGTGGACGGCTGTTAAAAAAGAAGCGGAGATTATGGGTTCAGAGGCAATTCAAGACTTTATTTTCTCAATAATAGGAACAGTTAGAAGTGGAGTGGATCTCTATATAATGCTGAGGGATAAGATGAAATCATCATTCATGATACTGAGAGAATCCTATGTAAGACTTTCTGAAACAATGAAGACGATGGCTGATGTAATACTTGTTTTATTCGGGGTACTCCCTATGATTCTCTTCACTCTTTACTCCATGTTTGCAACCCGAGAGAGCCTCCTTCAAATAAGAGCCTATTCCTATATAGTGATCCCGTTGCTAACGGTCGCTATTCTCCTGATAATCGACGCTCTCTACCCCAAGACTCCAGTATCCTTCATGAGGCTTTACAGGAGAATTGTCTACTATATTCCACCAGCAATAGTGGCCGGGGTTGCAACGTATTTTGCTGTCCAATTTTTATCGGGAACAGTCGAATACCTAAGTATGTATAATATAACATTATCGTTATTTTTAGCCTCTCTTCCAGTATCTGTTATAGAAGGAACCCTTTTTTACAGGAGAATTAGAAGGTTGAACAGGATAGATAACGCGCTTCCGAGCTTTCTAAGAGACATGACTGAGGAGGTGAAGAGAGGTGTTTCCCCTCTTCTTGCCATAAGTTCCATAGTAAAAATAAAAACATATGGAAGTGAGTTCGACGAGCTTTTAAATAAGATAGAAAAAGCGGTTACATCCGGGTCATCATTTGAAGACGCTATTAGGGCTGTGAAAGACGATCTTTCATGGACCGGGTTGGTAATTTTTTCACTGCTTTCCGAAGCAATTAAATTTGGTGGAAAGGGGGAAGTTTTTGAAGAGGTAACTAACATAACTAGGGAAATAACTGATACAAATAAAATTATGAAGCAAAACATCTCTCCATTGAAAATGTTCAGTTTCATGACGATGATGATGCTAATACTAATAATCGGAATACTGGTCAGAATGATTGTTATTCCCTTGAGCGGATGGGGTTCAGAACTCATGCGTGCTCAAGCTGAAAGGGCTTCAGTAATAATGTTTAGATTTCAAGTAGTATCTAAGGAAGACCTGCCTTCCTTCATAGACATAGTTTTTTCAGGCTTAATGGTAAATGCTGTTTGCCTAGGTTTATTAACCGGAAAGATTAGCGATAACAAGATCGGCGTGGGCCTCATTTATGTAGTGCTTTATTTAGTTATTTCGATCCTATCAATGTTCATGATTATGTTTGGCGTGAGTCTTAAATGAACGCGCTGATGGAAGCACTCGTGGGAATCGTTCTGTTCATTATTATCATTGCGTTCACAACATCCCGTGTACAGGATATTTTCTTGGCGAATACTCAAGAGGCTCTTTACGAATCCCTCAGCCAACGGGGACACGCGATATCGAGCTTCATAAAACTATGGTTAGAAACGCGTGCAAAGTCTATAGAGGAGATTAGAAGTATGAGTGAAGAAGATTTTAGAAGAATCTTTATCTATAAGGTTTCTCAACAAGTTTACGAGAAGCTTAAATCCGAAAATCATCCTATGAAAGATTTAGCCTATTACGTGAAAATAACTGCTATAGCGGAGGTTTCAGGATCCTTTACAAGTTCTAGGGTTTCCGAGCCTTATCCTCCACCTCCTCCTATAGAAATGGGAATAAGGGAAATTCCGAATCATGCTGTAAAAATAATCGATATGGCTAAGGTTCAAAACACCCTTTGGCTAATAGAGGCGTATCTATGGGTTGGGTAAAAAGACAGGTCAAGCAAGACTAATAGAATTGTCGTTGGCACTAGTCGTTTTATTAATAGGCTTCCTGTTCATAAATGTTTTAAACATCTCAATAATTAATACAAGATCCTATAAGGGGCTGTCAAATATTGCTAATAGAATCTTAACCCTGCTGGATGAGAAAGACACCCTTTACTGGATGATTTACGGCGAAGATGGAAGTGGAAACATTGAGCTTTCCAAGAAGATTATAGAATCAGTTTTACCCCCTTCATATGGGTATAACATGACTGTTTATGATGAACAGTGGAGGATGCTATGGTCCATTTCAAGAGGATTCGACTCTGAGAAATCTGCTAGTGGAGCCTTCCTGTACCTTACTTTTAACGGTGAAGAGCAGATTAGGATAGTTGTCTTAAGCATCTCGGGTGGAGAAGGATGAATAAGCAGGGCGGCTCATACATTTTAGCAACCTTGGTAATCCTGCTGGCCATAATTATTGCATTAATGTATTCTCCAAGGTTTATCGACGAGCCCCCATTTTCAGGTCGAACAGAGCTGCTTGAAAGTGTTTTAAAGGGCGTGTTGAGAGCAGAGTTTTCCACTAGGACAAAGGAAGCCTTCGAGCATTTTAAAGAATACATGATGGATTATGAGATTGAGCGTAGTGCAAGCGAAATTGTGGAGGAGAATTTGAAAAAGAACCACTTTTTAGATGATGAGAAACCTGGGAGCGCACACTATTTCATGGAAAGCGTTTACAGCATAAGTGTTAACAAGCTTCACGAGGACCGGGAAAAATTGAAGTACAACAATATGGATGGAGCATCGATACAGGGGAGAATCTTAGTTAATTTAACCTATTTCAATATAACTTTAGAATATGACCTTACAGACCCAGTACTTGGAGGGCTGAACAGCGCAAAAAGCTATTGGATAGAATTAAGCGAGATTAGCCGTAGTGGGCTTACTCGCGCAAGTGGAACTGTCCTATACCGGTTGGATCTTGATTTTGCTTTGAAAGATACTGATGGGCCAGTTAAATACGTAAGGTACACGGTGTATGTCTTAAACGATAAGCAGTTGGAGGAAGTGGCATATGGTTTCAAGGAAAGCGATAATGGATATTATAAATTAAGCGTTTTAATCAGGCCCGAATATTACATAATGTTGGAGAAAGACAAGCCCTATAGTGAAATCGGCATAGTTTTAGTGGTGAGTGGAAGCAGGGGTGAAACACTATGGGCAGTGATAAGAGTAAACTAGGAATGGCGGTCCCAGCTGCAATCGTCCTCTTTTCAGTGCTCATTATGGCTGCAATAATAGCGTTAAGCATAGCTATGCGTACGATAGAAATGATGAAAATGCAGAGCCTAGGAGTATACTCTTTAGAATACATAAACAGAGCAATCCTGCACTGTATCATTAATCCCCAGTCCTCTGCTGAAGTGATAGTGTCGCTTTCTGCAGACGAAACAATAGAGTTCACTGAGGAGTGGATTTCCTTTATCTCAAAGAACAGACCTGAGAAATCTCTTCTCGAAAATTTACGCTTACAATTAAATCAATATAGTAATGGCGAAGTGATTGATGTGGAACCAAAGGATCTTGGTAATGGAGCGAGCATATCGTATAAAAGAAGAACTCCATCAGGAAATTTGAAGGAAATTCATTTCACCCCAGTCAAGATTACTCAGGGGAGATACAAGATAATCTTTTTCTCAACATCCTTCACCGATATAAAAGTGGTAGTCATCGGGCTTTGAGCACGCGCATGTATGTGAGAGAAAAATGATGCCTCATGGTTTAAAAAACAAGTTAACGGTATTTGCAGCAATCCTGATGCTTCTAATGTTGACTCAGGCTCTAGCACCAATCATCCCAACGATGTCTGCACCGGAGGAGCTTCCAATAAATAAGTACGGATGGTTCGACGAGGTTGTCTTCTTCACGGTATCGGATCCGGCTAAGGCGGTTGAAATGCTGGAGAAAGGAGACATGGATATCT
>JAGTRH010000168.1 GCA_018396795.1 Candidatus Bathyarchaeota archaeon | reverse complement strand
GGATTTGAACCCAAAGACGGCTGGCTACTTCTCCCGCAAACTCCCTTCTTTCTTTTTCTATTTTATCAATCTTAAAGCATAAAAAGTAAGATATGAGAGAAGTAACGAGCGTGTCTGATTCATGGTTAGGGTTTACTTAGAGCTTTCGGTATTAATATCGTTAGCTAACCCGCTTGATTTGTTTCATAGTCAAACTAGGAATTTTATGGATGAACTGAGAACTTTTGGTTTTGAGACGGTATCATTTACTGTTGCTTGTCAATGAATATTTAAGAGAGATATCTTTGAAGGTTGGTGACTTATTGCATTATGCTGGAGCAACGCTTCTCAACGCTGATTATATTTCATCTTGGAACACGGATGATTTTAATGAGAGGATTGAAGAATTCATAAATAGTGTGAATCAGCGGGGTGGGCTATCAGAATAGTGATTACCCCATAGGCAATTAGGCTGATTGCGCATATGGTGGCGATTATGAATCCGATTCCAGGGCCTTTAGACGTTGCTGAGAAGCCTAATGCTCCATCAAAGGTGTCATCCAAGATTAGCGCTCTAAAACATTTAAACCATGTATCCACCATCCCACCATCGGTCTGAAATTGACTATTTAAGAGTCTCCTAATCATAATTGTTCCATTAATTCCAACTCCATTTTCCACACGATGCTCCGGAATTTTTCTCAGAGGGTTGGTTTTGTTTTGTTATTACCCGTTTCTTGTCGATGACTTGTTCGGTTACGTATGATTATATTGCAGATTCTGGGACGGTTGTTGCAAATGTTTGCTTCTGGTTGTTGCAAACATTCGCAACCCCTCCTCTTAGCATTTTTTAGCCTCTGCTCATAGTCATACAATTCAGCGATCCCAGAAGCACAGAAACACGTAGACTTTAAAATTGTAGGTATGGAAACCGCACCAGAACTAGAGGTATTGGTGCGGGGGTGGGATTTGAACTCATCGCCAGATGGAGATGTCTCCCGCAAATCCCCTATTTTTATTTCCGATGATGTTAACTAATATTAAATTGGGATCAATTTTCGGCTACATTGTGAAGTAGGAGTAGATCTTTATATCTCTGCCCAGCTCCGACCTAACAAAGTTTATTACATCTTCATCGCTGATATATGCGTTGCCAAGATCGTCAACCCTCAACTTTATCCCGGTCCTTTTCAGTCTATCTCCGCTAGCTGTGTCTACGAAGACATACTGCTCACCGGGAACTGGTAGAATCAGCCTCAAGCCGGTTAAGTGTCTCGCCGGAATACCCATCTCAATCCTATAGGCTAATTCCTTAGCATTATACTTCTTAACCAGATGCTTAAAATCCTCCCAAGAATCAACCCTTACAACCCTACCACTCAAATTAAACTTCCCTTTAAGTGAAAATCAAGAAGAAATATTTTTAGCTTTCGGCAAATTATGTTAGCTACTATAGAAAGAAGCGGTTAGCGACACTATCAATAGGCGCTGAGGCGCGGGCTTTGAGTAATGCGGAGAAGTATGCTATCAGATGTAACTTGATTGTTGTGCCGAGTTAGTACTTGCAGCTATGAAAACGCGTAAGAAAACCTTACAAAGAGATTAGCTCAGCGATCTTATCTTAAGCCCCATTGGATCGAGCTAACTGACATCTCAGAGACTTTACACCATAACTTTCATCATAAAAGAAAAATCTTTTACCATAATCTTCTTCTTAGACAGTTTCTCCCATATCCTTAAGATAACCCCCTTTCTTGCAGTCGAGGCATAGGTCTATGTCCTCGTTTGTCCAGAATATTTTTCCACATCCTCTACACTTAACCTTCTTCAGAAGCCCCTTATCCCTCTGAGATATTTGTCTAGCGGTTATTCGCTGCGGAAAAGCTATGGCTTTCCTCGGGCATACATGCTCACAGGCTATGCAGCCATAAACACAGTTCTGGGGGTTAACAACAACCGCTTTACCATTAATTATTCCAAAAACATCGTGGGGGCAGAACTCAACACATTTAGGCGCATTAAAACCAGCGCATCCATCACACCTATCCGGAAAAATCGTAGGAAACCAAACAGCCTCCCTCTTCAAAACCATTCACCTACAACCACTAGTAGAGGTATTTTCTAAAAATAATAAGGATGAAATTTAAAATTTTTATTCAAAGAAGCATTCGACATTTATCCCTGATATTTCTGCCTCAGCTCTTTGAGAATTCTCCTCAGTTCTTCTCTTGATGGGAAATTTATGGCTTCATTTGGGCACATTTTCGCACATGTCTCGCAGCCGACAACGCAATTATATGGGTTCTTAACAACTGGTCTATGCGAGTTCCCATCAACAGCGTATACATCATGACCGTTTGCTGAGTCTATTTTAACGCATGTTAGGCAGCCGGTGCATTTCTCATAGTTTATTCTTGGAAACCATGGAATCTCCCTTCTAGGGATCCCCATATATGTATCGCTCACAAATATTCCTCCAAAAATGTTATAAAAGTTGTTAAGCCCGCATTATTTTCCTAGAACTTTGTTAACCGCCTCCGCAACCTTCTTCATTGCTTCCTCAGTGCTTATGTTTCTCAGATCCAGCGACACTAGCTGTTTATCTACATCAAGACCCTTCTCCTTAAAGACACCGCTGAAAAGCTTCTTCTGCATCTTCGGGTCGCATCCACCAACAATGTATATAACGTCTTTATTGTTCTCCTTTAAATAGTCTCTCCAGAATCTATCGCCGTCATCAACACATAGCTGCGGATGGACAATAGCATATTCAACTTCCAATTCGTTTCTAACATAATTTATGAGCTTCCACAAATCGAGCTTGGCAAAACCAGGACATTCACCAGTACATATACACATTATAAATCTTGGCATCTTTCTTTCACTCATATATCTTCTACCTCCCTGATTAAAAAGGATATAGTTATATTTAAATATTGTTATATATTACTATTATTATTTGTGGAAGATTTGAAGAATAAGTATAAGGCCAGTATATTTAAAGCCCTAGCAGATCCTGTGAGACTTGAAATCTTTGATTATTTACGTGATGGGGAAAAATGTGTTTGCGAAATAGTTTCCCATCTGAATATATCTCAACCAGTGGTCTCCAGACATTTAGCAATCTTAAGGAGATGTGGTCTCATAAAGTGTCGAAAACACAAAAATAGAAGATTTTATTTGATTAGTGACCCCAATATATTGCATATACTTGATGCAGTTACTCCTGATTTGATGAGTAGACTCACTAGAGTGATCTTTGAAGAGATTGTTTAACGGGGTGGCTTGGCATGAGCGGAAAAATCAATATTGTGATCACGGAAAGGACCCCTTGTCTTCTCGAACCTAGAAAGATTCAGATAACTGCCCGGGCTGATAGGTCGCTTGGTGAGATTATTCCGATCCTTTACTTGGCTATTCCACGCGCACAGTACGCTAAGGCATTTAATTCAGTGACATTCACCGTTGAGGGCAAGCTTGCAACCGTTTACCCATCTGGGGAGATTAAGCTTGGCTGTGTTCTGAGGGAGGAGATGGCCGTAAGGCTTTTGGAGAGGTTAAGGGTCATCATTGAGAAGGCTCTAGAATATTATGTGAAGAATGGTTCGCCAGATCCCCATCTTCTAGAATCTAGGCAGAGGCTCAATCCGCTTGAAATATATAAGCATCTGCCGAAAACGAACTGTAAGGAATGTGGAGAGCAAGGATGCTTCCCATTCGCCGTAAAACTCGCAAATGGAGAGAAAACCCTACAAGAATGCACCCAAATCCAGCAGCCAAAATATGGTGACAGCAAAGCCCGCTTAGAGAGAATACTACAGCCAATAAAACTGGAAATAAACATCTAGTTGGACGGATCCCAACGTACGTTTAGTCATTCATCTCG
>JAGTRH010000167.1 GCA_018396795.1 Candidatus Bathyarchaeota archaeon | reverse complement strand
GCCTTACGGCGTTCACATATACCCAAAAAGGCACATCCAAAGCCTGCTCGAACTCTATGAGGATGAAAGAAAAGCATTTGCTGAAATCCTAAAGGAAATTTTAACAAAATTTGACAACCTATTCGGCTTCAGTTTTCCGTACATGATGGTTTTCCATCAAAAACCAACCGATGGAAAAGCCTACCCACACTACCACTTCCACATCGAGTTTTATCCGCCCTACCGGGATAGAGACAAGTTAAAGTTCTTCGCAAGTGTGGAGTCAGGCGCGGGAACCACCACTTACGACTACAGCCCAGAGGATAAGGCCAAGCAATTACGCGAAGCAAAAGGTGCAAAGTAAAATTGAGTAAACCTTAGTTACAGGTAGATGGGCTTCTTGAGCAGCCATCTCGCAGAAGCTCTATTGTCCCGAGGAAATAACATTTGCGTTCTCGATAACCTTAGCAACGGATATTTAAAGGATATTAGGTTTTGGTTGGCAACCCAAACTTCAAGTTCATACAAAGGGACTCCCTAAACTCAAAGAATGTAATGAAGTCGTTTACCATTTTGGCGGCTAACCCGGAAGTCAGAGTTAGCTCAATCAGCCCAAACGTCCACTTCCAACAAACATTTTAGCAACTCCTGACCTTTTAGAAGCTTTAAAGAATACAGGAAACATCAAAACCGTCATCTTCACCTCCTCATCAACGGTCTATAGCGGAACATCCACAATCCCCACCCCTGAAAACTCCGCTCCTTTAGAACCTATATCGATTTACAGCGCCAGCAAACTTCATCCAAAAGCTAAAGAGAAACTCTACTAAATAGCTCGAAATACTCGAGATGGAACCTATAAACTACATTAGGGTTTTAAGTGCCGATACGCAAAGCTGCGATTACAGCGGCTGGTTTAGGTACTAGGCTTTTGCCTTCTACCAAGGAGATGCCTAAGGAAATGCTTCCCTTGTTCTGTAAGGACTTAGATGACAAAATCTCGCTTAAGCCTATTCTTCAACTCATTTTTGAGCAGCTTTACAGCTTAGGCTTCAGGGATTTCTGCTTCATCGTAGGTCGAGGCAAAAGGGGGATTGAGGACCACTTTACCCCAGATCACGAGTTCATACAACAACTTAATAGTAAGGGAAGGAACAAAATAGCCTTCAACCTCGAAGCCTTCTACGATATGGTTGAAACCTCAACCATAATCTGGGTCAACCAGCCGGAGCCCAAGGGATTCGGCCACGCAGTCCTTCAAGCCAAAACCTTCATCGGCAATGAGCCCTCCCTCGTCTGCGCTGGAGACACATACATCATATCCAAAAACGGCGACCACATTAAGAGGCTTGTTAAAGCCCACTTTAGGTACAAAGCTGACGCTACCTTGCTCCTACAGCAAATGGAGAGCCCGAGAGGTTATGGAATTGCCGAAGTTGAAAAGGTAGAGGACGGTGTTTTGAATGTCAAGAATGTGGTCGAGAAACCCGATAAACCGCCCTCCAACCTAGCCATCATGCCAATCTACATATTCACACCAACGATAATGAAAGCCTTGGAGAAAACCCAGCCAGGCTTCGGAGGGGAGATCCAACTCACTGATGGCATACAAAAACTTATCGGCACGAACCGGAAAGTATATGCGGTAAAGATGAGGGAAGACGAGATAAGGCTAGACATAGGAACACCCCAAACCTATTGGGAAGCTCTAAGCCTCTCATATAAGTATTTTAAAGGCAAACCCAATGTTAAACCACATCATAAAAAATGACATCAACGTTATCTTGCAGAAACTAGACCCCAACACACTCGAAGGAAAGATTGTGTTAATAACTGGTGGAGCGGGCTTCTTGGGCAGCTGGCTTTGCGACACCCTCGTTTCTTGCGGCTCCAAAGTTTACTGTATCGACAACTTCTCCACAGGCATCCCGTTGAACATAGATCATCTTCTCAAGTTAGGAAACTTCCACCTTATGCGAACCGAAGTAGAGAAAATAAGTGCTGACATAGGAAAATTTGACCTGATAATGCACTTCGCCAGCAGAGCCTCTCCAAAAGACTATCAAAGCAGCCCCATCGAAACCCTGACCGTTAACTCCATTGGGACCATGAAGACCCTAGAATTGGCAAGAAACTCCAACTCAACCTTCATTTACGCATCCAGCTCCGAGGTCTACGGAGACGCAGAAGTCATCCCCACCCCCTGAGAACTACTGAGGGAAAGTCAACCCAATAGGATCTAGAAGCTGCTACGACGGGGGGAAAGCCGTCTCCATAAAAATCATCAACCAACTCCTTGAAGAGGAAGCAAACATCATTGCTTACGACCCAGTAGCCACAAACAACGCAAAGAAAATCTTTAAGGATAGGATTGAATATGCTCCATCAGCCACCAAATGCATCAGCGGCGCGGACTGCTGTATGATCGTAACCGAGTGGGATAAGCTTAAGGAGCTTAAACCAGAGGACTTCTCCAAGCATATGAGGAATCCAATAGTCATTGATGGAAGGCGAATATACAACCCAAGCGATTTCAAGGACAAAGTCAAGTTTGTAGCCATAGGCCTCGGCTAACGATTTAACTTTGGACCCCTATGGCTTCGGCTCTGTTTCCAGTCAAGTCAACTAGGAGAGACCGCAACCATTTTGGGTGATACCAATCAACGTGGCGGTGGCTTGCGTTTCTCCGACAGCTTTGACGATAGCCTATTGGGAGGGTTACGCCAACGTGCATTAGCGTTTTCCATGGCGGTGTGGTGGCGGCTTTCTCGCTGGGTTATTTATTCGTTAGGAAAGGGATTTTAGGCTGTATGAGTATTCGATCAGGCGTTCTCTGATTATGACGTGTAAACTTCGTGAAGGATAAAAAGAAGTTTATGCGGTATTAAGAGCCTTAAAAATCATCGGGAAACCGTTAAAAAGATGCCGAGGGATTTAAGACGCCATCCAGAAGTCCTTGGAAAGAGATGACGGAACGAGGGACAAGCTGATCCATGAATACCTCGGGGTTGATTTAAAGAAAGTTTGGAAAACAATTAAGGAAGATATTCCAAAACTGAAACTATTATTCGAAGAAATCGTAGGGAACTACAAACCAAAACAAGCCTAAAGCTCTGTGCGAATATTTACTTCTTTTAAACCGAAAGATAAGTAACAAATCCTTTTTGATTAAAGATTTATGTGGATCCCCGATCCATATCCTTAGCATTAAACAACCGTCAGAGCTTGATAAAATACTCAAAGCCATACTAGCTTATCTGACATCGCCAATAGCAGCGTTGACAATTTTAGAGAGAATTGCAAGAGCCTCAGGTTTGGCAATAACCTATATCCTTGATCAAGAAGCTATGAGTCAAATGTGCCCTCTAGAGGTTTAATTCCCAGCGGGTCCGCCACCTTTTTGGACTTTAGAATTTATATCTATGCAAGGCATCTGCTTTTAAACTTCGAAACAAACCGAACAATAACCAGATTTTTGGGGTAAGGCGGGTTCAAATTAGAGCTTCCCGACCGCACGAGGGCGGTTCTCGGGCGGGATTTGAACCCGCGACCACCGCCTTACCAAGGCGATGCCCCACCAGGCTAGGCCACCGAGGCGCACCTTCCAGCATATATTTGCAACTATTTTTTAAAGGGTTTCGCATCGTAAAAACTAAAGAGCAAATAATTTATTATTAAGATTATCGTGCAGATGATGAATTGAGTAAACGCGGGGGTCGCCAAGCCTGGTCAAAGGCGCAAGGCTTAGGACCTTGTCCCGTAGGGGTTCGTGGGTTCAAATCCCACCCCCCGCACTAATTTACCAGTAAATTATAAATACTTGCACGTGTTATTTTTGTTGGTGGTTGTGACGAAGCCTAATAGGGGTAAGACGCGTACGATTAAGGATCGCGCCGTTTATGTGTATTTGCCTAGTTTGGAGATGGTTGAGG
>JAGTRH010000166.1 GCA_018396795.1 Candidatus Bathyarchaeota archaeon | reverse complement strand
ATTGCAGTACCTCCAAATAAGAGATATGGAGTTGATTGGGTTTTCCTCGGCTTCATCCCAGGAGGTGAAACCGCCCTCGCAGGTCTCGCAAACGATATATGGGCCACATCACCTACGGACTATTACAAAACCCCCCTCAAGGACCTACCATTAATGGAAAGGGTGCATAACGCTAGGGATCTAGCCGCATACTTTGATGTCTCAATGGCATATGACTCACCCGGGTTTGTTGTAAGACAGTTTGTGACACCATACAACGTGCCATTTCTGGCATGTTACAGCACTGGTATGACCCCTGCATCAATGCCCTATTATCCAAAACAGTTGAGAGGGGTGTTATATGGGATCCGAGGGGGAGCAGAATATGAGATGCTTATCAATAGACCTTGGAGGGGTTTATCATACACTGATGTCTTGTCAGCTGTGAATATCTATATTTTCTTGGTTATAATTATAGGAAATGTGATTATATTATTTTCAAGGAGGAGATAGAATGGTAAGCATGGATGTAGGAATTTGGATTGGAGTTTTTCTAGCTATATTCATGACTAGTGTCATATTTAGAGACTCTCCGTTTTATCGACTCGCTGAGGCGATCCTCGTGGGAGGAGCTGTCGGAAACAGCTTGGTTTATGGAATAAAGAACATAAATGAATTGACAACCGCATCGATTAGCAAGGGGAATTTCTTAATCATCATACCATTCCTCATGGGCCTGCTGTTATTTACAAGATTATCTCCTAAGGCCGCTTATAGATGGCCAAGCATATACCCTGTCTGCATACTCGCGGGCATTGGTACGGGATTGGCTTTTAGAGGTGTCATATCCTCTCAAGTAATAATACCACTAAGCCAATCAATGCTACCAGTCATAGGAGTTGATCCTAGAAAAACTTTTGACAATTTAATACTTATAATAACAACTTTTACTTCAATATTGTACTTCATATTTACTACGGAGGAAAGGGGAGGAATCAAATATTTAAATAAAATAGCTAGATATAGCATGATGATAGCCTTCGGTTCAGCCATGGGCTCAAAAGTTATAACATTCTGCGCATCATATCTCGGAGTTGTCTCTTACATACTATCTGATTGGCTAGGATTAGTCTAAAAATCAACATTTTTATGTATCTTAATCATTGCAACCTAAAATAGATACTATCAATTTAATTTTCTCCACGTTAATTCCCTCTGGCGAGAAGTATAAATAATACTAGCTAACAGGATCTCAATCGGCGAAAAACTTAAATTCATTGATAAAACCTTGTTTTACATGTGATTAAACATTGGATTATGATATTATTATTAAAAATGGGAAGATAATAAATGGTACTGGAAACCCCTGGTTTATGGCTGACATAGGTATCCGAAATGGAAGAATAGATAAGATCGGTAGAATAAAGCAGGGGGAGGCTGAGAGAATTATAGATGTTAAGGGTCTTCTCGTCTGTCCAGGGTTCATAGATGCCCATAGCCACTCAGACTTCACGATATTCTTCAATAATAGAGTGGAGAGTGCCATCAGACAGGGGATAACAACGATGATCACGGGGCAGTGTGGATCCAGTTTGGCTCCAGTAAATCCAGCAAGAATGAGCACCTTACTCGAACATGTCTCACCCTCCATACCTCCCGGGGAGAAGTTGAATTTAGACTGGACAACCTTCAGAGGATACCTCGATAGGCTGGAAGAGGTGGGATGCTCATCAAACCTCGCCACTTTGGTTGGCCATGGCTCGGTGAGAATAGCTGTAATGGGCATGGAGGCCAGGCCACCCACATATGAGGAGCTTGGCATTATGAAGATGTTGGTGGCCGAGGCAATGGAGGCCGGAGCATTCGGTATGTCTACAGGCCTAATTTATCCTCCCGGAATCTTCTCGACTACGGATGAGATTGTGGAATTGTGTAGAGTTGTTGCCAAATATGATGGAGTCTACGTCTCACATATTAGGGGTGAGGGTGAAAATCTCCTAGACGCCGTATGGGAAGCGATAGTGATAGGGGAGAGAGCCATGGTGCCAGTCCAGATTTCCCATCACAAAGCCTCAGGAAGAAAGGTATGGGGAAAGACCGAGGAGACTCTCAAACTTATGGAAGAGGCAAGAGTTAGAGGGGTGGAGGTAACCTGCGACCAGTATCCATATATAGCCGGTTCCACCTCCCTTGTCACCGTTCTGCCTCCTTGGGCCCACGAGGGCGGAATTGAAAGGCTACTATCGAGGCTTAGAGACCCTGAAACGAGGGAAAAAATTCGATACGATATAGAGCACGGGCTACCTGGCTGGCATAATCTAATTCTCTCATATGGGTGGGAAAACATCGTCATAAGCTCTGTGAAATCGGAGAAAAATAAGATTATTGAGGGAAAGAACCTGGTAGAAGCCATGAGGCTTAAAGATAAACCAGATGAATTTACAACTCTTTTCGACTTATTGCTTGAGGAAAATGGAGAAGCAACCATAATTACCTTTTCAATGAATGAGGATGATGTCCGAAGGGTGATGAAACATCCACTCCAGATGGTTGGAACTGACAGCTCGTCCGTTGCACCATACGGCCCTCTCGCGAGGGGCAAGCCCCACCCAAGAGCCTATGGAACCATTCCACGAATTCTTGGAAAATATGTTAGGGAGGAGGGAGCCCTATCGATTGAAGATGCTATCAGGAAGATGACCTCATTCCCGGCACAGAAGTTCAAGTTAAAGGGTAGAGGACTAATCATGGAAGGCTTTTGGGCAGACATAGTCGTGCTTGATCCAGACAAAGTAATAGACAAAGCCACCTTCCAAGAGCCACATCAATACCCAGAAGGTGTTGAGTACGTGATCGTGAATGGTGAAGTGATTGTGGAAAGAGGAGAACACACCGGCAGATTGGCAGGAAAAGTTTTAAGGCATTCAGGGAAGCAAGGATCTTTTAGATAAAGTTGAATAAACTTTTTATCTTCAAATCCTCCTCACTCTCTTTAAAAGAAGGGAAATAGGCAAGGATATAAAATAAGATCAGAATTAAAGTTTTGGTTTTGAGCCATATAACGATAAACTAGCCTTAATGTATCTATTGATTAAGTCAAGTTCATCTTAATGTATCCTTTTTATAATATCTCTTTCTGCTCCTTTTTTCTTTCACAATCAGCAAAGATCATTAACAATTAATAATAAAGGTTCAAGCTTCCCAAAACATCATGTTTTCCTTGAACGTTATCCCCTTTGTTTTGTTGCATAGGTTTTCTACTGGGCATTGTTTGCATTTTCTGTATGTGCATAGTTTTGAGCCTATGTTCCACATGGGTTCGTCTAGTTTCCATGGGGCCGTGCCTATGGTTTTGGCTGCGTTTCTCCATGCTTCTTGGATTAGGCTTCTTAGTGGGTCGTCGTTGGCGCATCCCTGGAATTTTCCGCCTCTAAGCCTTAAAACGCCTGTGTAAGCGGTGAAGCGGGTTATCTGCTTGTCAACTGGGATGTCGAGCTCGTCTAGGTCTTTTACTTTGAGGAGACCTGTCTCTCCCATGGCGCGGATGTAGAAGTTTGCCAGTTTTGCGCCCCTTAGATAGGGGAAATCTGAGAGCCTTTCTTTAATCTCCTTGATCGTTAGGGGTTGTGGAGTGATGTTTCTCGGGTCTCCGCCGTACTTCTCTATTAGAACTGTGGATATCTTCTTCCATGTTCTGGCTGCGTAGGAGCCGAACCTCGCCCCGAGACCTCTCAA
Source organism: Candidatus Bathyarchaeota archaeon (assembly GCA_018396795.1). The sequence continues at coordinate 206 of JAGTRH010000166.1, read as the reverse complement.
GAAGGCTTGCAACGTTCTCTCGCTGACGGCCAAAACCTTCTCAGGGGTGAAGCTTTCAGGATAAAGCTCGTAGGCCCCCCTAGCGCTCCGCCACAACTTCGCCGCATCGGTCATATAATCGATCGAGATAACATAAGTCAGGTAGAGGGCGTGCTCACGGCTTCCAGCCAGCAGATTCCTCGGCAGCTGATACTCGGGCATGGAGA
>JAGTRH010000165.1 GCA_018396795.1 Candidatus Bathyarchaeota archaeon | reverse complement strand
TTTGGTTTTCGCTTTTTTCAGCTTGGCTTTTTTAACCTACTCCTTTAAATCTAAATCCCCGTCGAGAACCTTATTCCTCACAGGGTTGAGTTCCCTATTCTTCTCCCTGACGGTTTTGACCCATCCAATGATGGGGTTTTCTGCGATATTCATGGGGCTTCTATCGTGGTTTCTCACTTCTCTCAAAATATTTAGAGAATTCATTGCGGGGTCAGTAAAACAAAAACTCCTTCCATTCCTAAAAACAGAGGCAGTCGTCTCGGCAAAGTTTGCTTCCATCTGGTTACTTTCGTTAGGCATGATAGCTTTCTGGATAATCCCCTTGTTTCAAACTTTGGACACGCATCATAGTTTTCCGGCTGCTACATGGTCCATGGGCCCATTCGTTTTCAGAGAGATATTCATCAGTATACCGTGGTATCTGCTAATCTTCTACTGCATAGGAGCTCTTCCCGTATTTATAGAGAAGCCTTCTTACTCCTCTTTGGCGTCTTCTAGCGTCATACTTATGTTGCAATTCATAAGCCTGATTAGCTTATACGACGGGAACATCGGGTTAAGACTCATATTAGCGTTAGTCACATCGCTAATCTTACTTCTATCCTCGAATGATCTATTCGTACCCCTTTCACTAGCCTTAATATCTCTTTTCGGATTTCTGGCGACCGGCCCAGAAACCTATCTTGTTTACTTTGGCCCATTGAGATTAGACATGCTCAGTCTAGTCCCCTACGCAAGAAGCTTCGAGTATTCTAAGTTTAGCGCTCCGGCTAGAATCCTAATACTCTGCCTGACAGCTTTGGGCTTTGTGAAACTTTCACGTAAGCTTTACTCTTCAGCTAAAAAGACAAGGTTTTCGGTGGTTTCTTCCATAGCCACCGGGTTACTGGTCTTCTTAATAATCAATTCTTCACTTAGTGCTCAAGCGCAAAACACGGACCTTACATATCCGTGGTCTAAGGAAAAAATGTTTAAGCTGGCCCCAGACTACCCAGGCGTTAAGAATGTTAGCGAGCTTATTGACTGGGTGAAGGATAATGTTCCTAAAAACACCTATATACTGTTTCAAGATACTTCTGACCTAGATGTTGAAGACTTTCAAGCATCCCACTATATTTACACTGCTTCACTAGTTTCAAAAAGACCGGTGATAGGCGGCTGTTTCGTAACCAACTATATAACGAACCCTTATGCTAATTCTGAGGAAGGATATCTTCTAAGTTTTACGGTTGAAAAACTTTTAGAAGACAGAACCCTGCTTCCCAGGTTAATGGATGAGCTTGGAATCGGCTATGTCGCGGTTCACGATGTCAGACTAATTAGAGCTTTAAACTCATCCATCAGTTTTACGTGTGAGTATTATAACGGCTTATACGCGGTTTTTCGAAAAACAGTTTTTTCGGAAATCGTTTTCATTGAAGGAAATGGCGCTGTTGAATCAGTAGATTTTGCTATAAGCAGGATTGAAGCCACAGTGACCGGCGTTTCAGACAACCGTTCTTACTTGGTAATAAGACAAGTAAATTTTCCAGGTTTCATTGCAGAAGTGAATGGGGAAGCTGCTCAAATAGACGTGTATTATCCAAAGCTGCCTAGCGTGATAATGAATTGGCGCCAGGCTCAACCCGTCTACAACTTGAGGATCCCATTTATAAAGGTGAAGCTCCCACCCGGATCAAGTAAAATAGTGCTTAGTTTCAATATTCATACTCCAGCGAGTGATATCTCGCAGATAGCTTGGCTTATGCTTCCATGTTTGATAGCTTTAGCCGTAATCTTCCTGATGGTGGAAAAGGTTAAAGAGTGGCGGATCCGAAGAAATAGGCCAGAAGCAACAAGTGAAAAATGAAATGTTCTGCCGAAGATTACATGGAATCATGGTTATTGAGTCCTTGTAAAAGATTTATTAATTAAGCTTCAAAATATCTGTTGATGAAGAGTGGTCTATCTCTATGAACGAGACTTGAAGAAGGAGAGTCTTCTTAAGCGAGTAGGCAGTATGGAGCAAGTTGCTGGAATAAAAATACTAGAACTCTTAAACGGTTTCGAACGAAACGTTAGAGTCGCGGTTGTTAGAAACGGGGAGCTGAGCTTTTTAGTAGGGATAGATAGAGGTATGGACATAGTTAATGCCGAGTACAGGGGGGTTCCGTTGAGTTGGATCAGCCCAACGGGGATAGTTGCACCTAACTTTTACGAACCGGAGGGGTTTGGATGGCTTCGCGGCTTTCCAGGGGGGTTGATGACTACTTGCGGTTTAACGTATATGGGAGCACCTACTTTTGACGAAGGAGAGAGCCTTGGGCTGCATGGGCGCGTATCCTATTCTCCAGCTGATTTATTGCGTGCTGACGCTTACTGGGACGGAGAAAATTACAAAATAGTTTTTGAAGGCGAAATCAGGGAATCTAAAGTGTTTGAGCCAAACGTTGTTCTGAGACGCTGCATAACAACCTTCTTAGGTGAAAAACGCATTACAATACGCGATGTTGTAACTAATCGCGGGTGGAAAAGCCAGCCTTTAATGATACTATACCATATCAATATAGGTTTCCCCCTGCTAGAAGAGGGCTCTAGGTTTCTATCTACAACCGACTATTTTGTCCCAAGAGATCAGGAAGCGTCGGAGGGGGCGGAAGGTTTTATGAGTGTTCATGAACCCAGGCCGGATTATAGAGAAAAAGTTTATTTTCATAGCATGCTAACCGATAGTGACGGAAACGCCTATGCTGCAGTAGTTAACGATAAACTTCTCGGAGGTTTAGGAGTATATGTGAAGTATAATAAGATGGAGCTTCCAAGATTCATCCAGTGGAAAATGCTTGGCGAGGGAACATACGTTATGGGCATGGAGCCTGCAAACAGCCTCGTCTTAGGAAGGGATAAAGAACGTGTTTGGAAAACACTGGAACATATTAAGCCCCAGGAAAAAAGAGAATTTAATCTTGAAATAGGCATACTGGTTGGAAGCGATATAGGTAGATTTGAAGAGAAGATAAGCAGTGTGGTAGGTACGAAAAAACCCCTAATGGTTAAAAGCTTAGAAAAGTTTATTGAACTCTCGAGACACTAAGTAACGAAGAACGGGCTTCTAGTGTTTTCGTTTTTCAACTAATGCTGAGATTATTTCCTTTGAGAAAGGTTCTATAGCAGCCGGGCCGTTTGCAGTAATAATATTCCCATCTCTAACCACGTCTTTACCAGTGTCTACTTCAGCCCCCCGCGTCTCTAAGTCCCGTATCATATCCTCATCCTGCCAGCATGTGACACTAACTCCATTAACCAAATTTGCTGCCGCAAGAACCCACGGACCGTGACATATGGCTGCAACAATCTTACCCTCATTAAGGGCCTGAGCCAGAATATTGAAAACCGTCAGATTTTGCTCATGACGAATAATATTATACGGCCCGTCCCCTCCAGGTATGAAGATAACGTCGTAGAGAGAAACATTAACCTCGTTGAAAGTCACCTCCGGAGTATAGTTTCCTCCATGGCCTAAGACAGTTCCGGTTGAAAAACTCGCCGTAACGATTTCAGCCCCCTCATTCTTAAGACGAGTGACAACCCCCATGTATTCTGTGTAATCGAAGCCTTCAGCTATTAAGGCTAAGACTTTAACACCCACTATCATCCGTGCACCGGTCTTTCTTTGATGTTCAGCATAGAAATAAGCTCCAATGATGCTTACTGCGGCAATTATCGCTATAAGCGTCAGAACATGCCTCCTACGCATAATTATACTTCACCGAAAAACGATTTAAAGATTAGCTTTAAGCAAGGATCCTTGGTTGAGCAGATAAACATATGAGCATCTCGATCATCAGTATTATCCAAGTATGGGTGCTGAAGCCTCTCTGCCTCAGAAAACCTTGGATTTGCTTCCAAAACCCATTAGGGCTGCTATGAGGCATATTGGTA
>JAGTRH010000164.1 GCA_018396795.1 Candidatus Bathyarchaeota archaeon | reverse complement strand
TGATGTTTAAATGGTCTGGAGAATTTGCAAAGAGAAAAATATCAACAATGTAAACTTAGTCGTTCAACAGAAAATCTTCATTTCTTTGAGGTGAGAGAGAGCCAAGCCTCCAAGTGGCCCTCATGATCAAAAATTTTGTTCGGCTCTTAAACTTTCGGTTTGGAGCCTCGGGCGGGCTTCGAACCCGCGACCCCTGCCTTACCAAGGCAGTGCCCTAACCGGACTAGGCCACCGAGGCTTTTTCTAAAGTAATCTTACTTGTAGTATACCCTTATATACTTTAAGCGTTGTATCGTCTTAATATGTCACGTGATTTCTCTTTTGAGGGTTTAAGAAGTTTTCTTGAGGACATTGGTGTCAATGTTAGGTTCTTTAAGTTTACTGAGCATACGATGACCGTTGATGCTGCTGCCCGGCAGATTGGTGTTGGACGAGAGAGGATAATTAAAAGCTTGCTTTTTATTTGTGACGATGGATCGCCCGTCTTGGCGATCGTTACAGGCGATAGGAGGGTTGATGAGAAAAGGCTTGCGGCTGCATGTGGTGTAAGAAGGGTTAGACGGGCTTCACACGAGGAGGTTAAGCGCTTCACCGGCTACGATGTTGGCGCTGTTCCTCCAGTTTACCACAAAATCAAGATTAGAACCATCATAGATGCGCGGGTTCTTGATTTCGATAGGGTTATTGGCGGGGGTGGGGAAATAAACGTTCTCATGGAGATAAATCCGAATGATATAAAAAGATTGAATGACGCACAGGTTAGCGATATAAGCAGAGAATAATTTTTTACTTTATTCTAGAAGCAAACTCCTCCGAAATCCTCTTATACATCTCGAGTTCCCTTTGAGACATCGGCTTAACCTTTCTTAACGCTTCCTCAAAATGTCTCTTATAAACCCTTAAGTCCTTCAAGTTATTTCTGGTTTCACTTGTTCCTTTATCGCTCATTATATGCTCTCTTATAGCAAGCATAACGGCGGTGTTACATACTGCGGCTATATCGGCGCCTGTATAACCCTCGGTTCTCTTTGCAAGGTCATCAATATCCACGTCTTCAGCTAGGGGCTTTCTTCTCAAATGTATCTTAAGTATCTCCTTCCTCGATTCGAAATCCGGCAGCGGCACATACAAGAGCTTATCAAATCTTCCAGGCCTTAGGAGTGCAGGGTCAACTATGTCAGGCCTGTTTGTAGCTGCTATCACAACAACGCCTCTTAATTCCTCTATCCCATCCATTTCCGTTAAAAGCTGGCTTATCACGCGTTCTGTCACCCCGCTGTCACCATACCCTCCACCCCTTACTGGAGCGATGGCGTCAATCTCATCAAAGAATATTATGCTTGGAGCAGCCTGCTTCGCTTTCCTGAAAACCTCCCTAACAGCCCTCTCAGATTCACCAACCCATTTAGATAGAACCTCCGGACCTTTAATTGAAATAAAATTCGCTTCACTTTCATTTGCAACAGCTTTAGCGAGCAAGGTTTTTCCAGTTCCAGGAGGACCATAGAGAAGTATACCTTTAGGAGGCTTAGCATCCATATGCTCAAAAACATCCGGATATTTTAGCGGCCACTCAACAGCCTCCTGAAGTTCAAGCTTAACATCATCTAAGCCGCCTATATCTTCCCATCTAACGTTCGGAACCTCCACAAGAACCTCCCGCATAGCTGATGGCTCAACATCTTTTAAGGCATCCATAAAGTCATTCATTGTAACAGTAATCTTATTGAGTATCTCGGCTGGAATCGTGTCCTTTTCAAAATCTATTTCCGGTAAGATCCTGCGAAGTGCCCTCATGGCAGCCTCCTTACATAACGCTGCTAAATCAGCTCCAACAAAACCATGAGTTATGCTCGCAATTCTCTCAAGATCGACATCTTCAGCAAGAGGCATATTACGCGTATGAATCTGAAGTATCTCAAACCTACCCTGCTTATTTGGAACACCTATCTCTATCTCACGATCAAACCTGCCAGGTCTTCTTAAAGCTGGATCTATAGCGTTCGGCCTATTAGTCGCACCTATCACAACAACTCTTCCACGCGGTCTTAAGCCATCCATAAGGGCTAGTAGCTGCGCAACAACCCTTTTCTCAACCTCACCGGTAACCTCCTCCCTCTTCGGCGCAATAGCATCCAGCTCATCTATAAAGATTATACTTGGGGCATTCTCCTCAGCCTGCCTAAATATCTCCCTCAAGCGCTCTTCGCTCTCACCGTAGTATTTACTCATTATCTCTGGTCCACTTATACTGAAGAATGCCGCATTGGTTTCATTTGCAACTGCCTTTGCTAGTAGAGTTTTACCGGTTCCAGGCGGTCCATAAAGTAAAACGCCTTTAGGCGCCTCAACGCCTAATCGCTCAAAGAGCTCCGGGTACTTAAGTGGGAGCTCAACCATCTCCCTGATCTTCCTAATTTCCTCCTTAAGTCCCCCTATATCCTCATATGTAACTCTTGGAACCTCTCTAGTTATTGCCGCCGGCTTCTCGCCCATAGCTATCTCAGTACTCCTAGTTATTATTACGGCTGGAGCTGGTGGCTGAACATTCACTATAACTAAATCGATCGTTCTACCCATTATTCCAAGTGGAACATAATCCCCTCGGGTAACAACCTTCCCTTCAAGAATCTGAGCTAAGTATTCTTCTGCTCCCTCAATGCGTAAAGGCTCTGTTGGCGCAAAAACTATTTTCTCAGCGTCTTTAGCCTCAATCTTTCTAATAGTGACTTTCTCATCGATGCTAACGCCAGCGTTTCTTCTTGTGTAACCATCTATGCGGATAATCCCCTTACCGATGTCATCTGCGTAGCCAGGCCAGCATATGGCAGCTGTCTTACGTTTTCCAGATACTTCAATAACGTCTCCGGGCGTCAAACCTAAGTTCTCCATCACTCTTGGATCAACTCTAGCAATGCCCCTGCCAACATCCCTTCCATGCGCTTCGGCAACGCGTAAAGTAGCCACTCTAGAACTTGACATCCCAAACGACCCTCCACTACAATGAGATCACAAATGTTTTATAAAGTTTCTGGGCTGAGGTAAAACCTTCATGTTTAAATTGGAAAGAGCTTACTTGTATCTTGGAAACACTACCCTGGAAAACTCTTCCAATACATCTATCGCTCTCTTGGGCGAGACTCTTGTCATCGAGAAATCTATTATAAACATATTTGCTCCAGCCCTAAAGTACTCCTCTACTCTCGAAAGCCACTCATCTGGGCTTTCACCCAACCCATCCGGATAGGTGAATGATGGGGCTAATAAAATCTTTCTCTTCTTTTTACTTTCTATTTCAGAAATGCGCAACGCTATTCTCCTAAAATCTTCAATCGAAAAGTTTGAAAGCGGCAAAAGTCCATCACCATATTTAGCAGTAGCCTCTAATATTGCATTAGAAGAGCCTCCAAACCATACTGGTGGATGAGGCTTCTGTAGAGGTTTAGGCCAGAATGGCGCCTCAATGACACTGTAGTATTTGCCTCTATATGTAACTCTGCCATCCTCAACCCAGAGTTTTAATATTATCTCCAAAGCCTCCAGCATTCGAGATATTCGCTCTCCATGTTTGCCCCAATAAACACCATAGGATATAGCTTCCTCCTTAAACCATCCAGCGCCAACACCAAAGTTAACTCGTCCTCCAGAAATTATATCTACTGTACCCACAATCTTTGCTAATCTAGCCGGATCATAAAATGGTAATGGGGAAACCCTAGCCCCTAACCTTATTCTTTTCGTCTGCACTGCTAACGCGGAGAGCAGGATCCAAGCATCAAGCTTATTCGGTCTACCTGGATCCCATCCGGTCTTCTCATAAAACTCTCTTGGAAGAAAAAAGTGATCTCCAACCCAGAGAGAGTCAAAGCCTAACTCATCAGCTACGAGAGATACCTCTAGAATTTCTTTATAGCCATATTCGC
>JAGTRH010000163.1:1622-3940 GCA_018396795.1 Candidatus Bathyarchaeota archaeon | reverse complement strand
TACTGAGTTATAAGGAGGTTTATGAGGTTGCCGCCAAAACTCTCGGTGCGCAACCATTGACGGCTGTTAGAACGATAACCCTGCCTTTACTGAAACCCGGTATAATAGCGTCTTTCCTCCTCGCATTTGCTAGATCGCTCTCAGAAACTGGAGCAACGGTTATGGCTGCGGGAGCATTTGAGAACGGTCCGGTCTTCATATTTAGGAATATTGATAAGGAGGAGGCTTTGGTTTACGTAAGCTCGATCCTGATATTCACCTCAACAGTAATATTTTTCTTGATAAGTCTGCTGGCTCCGAAACTTAAGTTCCCAATCAAACGGGCATTCCCACCTCTTGAGAGGAAACTCAGCTCTTCTGAAACCATCAAAGTTAGGGACAGTCTCACGCTTACAGTATTTTTATTAGTTGTTATCTTCCCATCGTTATTTGTTGCTCTGCCGATAGTGAACGCTTTCTTAAATGGAACGGTAAATGAAGTATTTACCAACTCGGATCAATGGAGCATTTTTTGGCGGAGTATGCTAATTTCATATGTAGTTAGCTTATTATCCACAATAGTGAACGTAATCTTTGGGCTACCAGCTGCCATACTGATCGCTAGAAGAAAACTGGGCAGAGCGACATCAGTCTTTAAAGCCTTAGTTAGCGTACCAATCATCGTCCCCTCAATTGCCCTCGGAGTTTCCTTAAACTTCTTTTGGGAAGGATACCCCTTTGTTCATGAATTTTGGATCATAGTACTATCACATACAGCTATAACGTACACTTATTTCGTTGAGTCTATGGCTGCAGCTATAGAAAGCATACCATTAGAAATAGAGGAGGTAGCGAGCACGCTCGGCGCTAAACCCTTCACAATATTCAACAAAATAACATTACCACTCACCAAATATTCACTATTCTCAGGAGCGGTTCTAGTTTTAACGCGGGCCTTAGGTGAAACTGGCGCCGCAAAGGCTGTTGTGAAGACTAGAGAATTTCAAACCCTTCCAGTTCTACTCGTTGAGTGGATTGTAAATAAAAAGGCAACGGAATCGCAAAGCGCCTTGGGCATAGGCCTCTACATAATATCTTCCTTCATTGTCCTTTTGCTTCTAAGGTTGCTGACTAGGAGGAAGAAATGAAAATGCCGCTGATACGTTTAGTTAATGTTACAAAGAAGTTTAATGGCGTAGTAGCTATCAAAAATTTAAACTTAACAGTAAATGATAAGGAATATGTTTGTGTGCTTGGTCCTACTGGAAGTGGAAAGACAACATTGCTCAGACTCATTGCTGGGGTAATTGAACCTGACGAAGGCGAAATCTACATCGATGGGAAACTTGCGAATAAAATTCCTCCCCAAGAAAGAAATATCGCTTACGTTCCTCAATATTACGCACTATTTCCGCATTTGAGCGTGATCGATAATGTTGCCTTTGGGCCCATCTCTAGAGGATACACTGAAGAAGAAGCCTACAAAATATCAATGCGGATGCTTGAGATGACAAGATTGGCGTGGAGAGCGAAATCTTTTCCTCACGAGTTGAGTGGTGGAATGCAGCAACGCTTAGCACTTGCTAGAGGGTTGGCCTCAGAAGCGAAGACATTGCTTTTAGATGAACCTTTAGGTGCTTTAGATGCGAGGCTGAGGATAGAATTAAGATATAAACTCAGAGACTTTGTTAGGGATAATTGCTTAACAGCCATACACGTAACACATGATCAGGAAGAGGCTATGGTTGTCGCTGACAGAATAGTTGTTCTAAGAAACGGCGAGGTACAGCAAGAGGGCCCACCGTTATACATATATAATGAACCCAAAAATATTTTTGTATCTCATTTTGTTGGAGGAGCAAATTTCCTTGAGGGGTTCATAGCTGAGGTAGACCATTATGGTTCATGGGTTCAATTAAGGAATGGGTTCATTTTACGCGTTAACGAGGTTGATAAGGCTGTTGGTGAGAGGATCATCATAATGGTGAGGGAAGAAAAAACCGAGATTATAAAGGGCGCAAAAAGAAGGGAAGGGATCAATCTTTTACCCGGAACGATTAAAGGAACGAGTTTTCTGGGGGACTTTATAAACTACGTGATCTTACTCGATAATGGGGACAGTGTCAACTCTAAAATACCGACATTTTTAGATATAGGAAAATTTAAGGTTGGTGAAAGGGTTTATGTCCACTTGAAATCTGAGTATTTAAAGGTATATCCATATCCGCTGCAAGGACTTTACCAAGAGATAGAGGTGACGTGAAATCCCACGGGTTCGCTTGGTCAACGTCACGAAAAAGTATGGTGAAATAGTAGCTGCTAAAAACGTTAATCTCCAA
>JAGTRH010000163.1:742-1612 GCA_018396795.1 Candidatus Bathyarchaeota archaeon | reverse complement strand
ATTTGTGTATTATCGGACCAAGCGGATGTGGAAAGACAACTATAATTAAATGTATTGCTGGGATAATTAAACCCGACGAAGGCGAAATCTACATAGACGATAAGATAGTGAACAATGTTCCAATACAGGATAGAGGAGTTGGATATATCTTTCAGGAGATAGCTCTCTTTCCACACATGAATGTGTACGATAATGTGTGTTACGGCCCATTTGTTAAAGGTTGGAAAATTTCTAATTTTGAAGGATTGATTAGAGAAATGCTTAGCATGATGAGGCTTCAAGAAAGAGTTAAAGACTATCCGAGCGCTCTTAGTGGTGGTGCGCGTCAAAAGGCGGCTGTTGCAAGGGCTTTATCTTCGGGTTCTCAACTGCTACTTCTTGATGAACCGCTTGGCTCTCTAGATGCAAAAGTTAGAAAAGTGTTAAGGCAGGAGTTAAGAAGGCTCGTTAAGGATCTTGGTTTAACGGCTATCCACGTAACGCATGATCAGGAAGAGGCTATGTCCATTGCCGATAAGATAGCTGTTATGAGAACTGGCGAAATAGTTGAGGTTGGTACACCGCTCGATCTTTACTTACGCCCAAAGAATTTGTTCACCGCAAACTTTGTCGGCGAAGCCAACTTTCTTATAGGTGATTTAATAGAGAAAGAAAAAGATCGCGTTAAGATAGATGTAAACGGAAAAATACTTTATAGTGCATGTAAAGCTGAATTTAAAGATAAGAAAGTTGTCGCGGCTATAAGACCTGAATATGTGCTTATGAAGAGGAGTGGTAAATCTTTCAGTGGAATGTGGATGGGCATTATTGAGAAGAGATCCTGCGCAGGCGGTTCCATTCGCTGTGAAGTCCGCATAGAGAATGGCGAAC
>JAGTRH010000163.1:0-732 GCA_018396795.1 Candidatus Bathyarchaeota archaeon | reverse complement strand
AAGCCTTTTACCTCTGAGGCGCTAAAGTGGGATGTTGGAGACAATGTGGGTTTAATTTTTCCTCATAACTCTTTGCTTTTATATTCTTACCCAAATGAGGGATTGGAAAAAGCCATTTCAATAGAATAGTTTCCATTCACTCTTACTCCCTCTTTCTGAAGAGCCTTGCATTGCCAAAGGTAGATTAGTGCATAGCATGGAATATTCTGATGGATGAAGATAGAGGGACGTACCTCAAAAATTAGTCTGCCATAACCTCGCCAAGAGAATCAAATTAAGAGATAAAACCTAAGAATACTTCGCCAGGAGATGGCGCATAGAATTAAAAAGAAAGGTTAAAATAATTATATTGCTCAGCTTATCTTTATCTATTTGAAGGAGCCTTTATTCATGGAGCGATGGTTTGAGAAGCGGCGTAAAAATAAGGTTCTTGACATTGCATATCGCCAAATGACGTTGGCTCTTGATACAGTGAATGATCTGGACAGAGCTGTTAATGCAATTTTTATGGGAGATAAAGAAAGCGCAAAGACAACCGTGGAAAGGTTATTCCTTGTAGAAGAAGAGATAGATAACCTTAGGAGAGCCGTATTTGAAGAGTTAACGGGAGGTAGTTTATCTCCTAGAGATAGGGAAGACATCATGCATCTTGTTAAACGTCTAGACGTAATGGCTGACTTCGTTAAAGATTCAGCGAGAAGTATAATGATCCTGTTAGAAGCCGAAGTGCCC
>JAGTRH010000162.1 GCA_018396795.1 Candidatus Bathyarchaeota archaeon | reverse complement strand
TTTGCTTTTGCCATTTCTACATAATCTTCACTTGAGAACATTAGGAAGAATGTTCTTCTAACGTAAATATTTATGAATGAATAGGCTACAAGCCAAGACATTATTGGCAAAACCATGTGTTTAAGAACACTTAATGCATATCCAAATCTATCAGTCGGAGGTGGAACATCAACCATTCCACCGTAGGGCAGCAATCGTAAGAGCGACGCGAATAATAATATCAGAAATATTCCATAAAACCATCCAGGTAGAGATGATAGAGGAGCTAGTAAAACAGATATTCTGTCAAGTAAACTGCCGTATCTTCTAGATAGAAATAAACCAAAAAACAAGCCTATAAAGAACAATATGAGCTGCGTTGTTGTGAATAAAAGAACAGTGTTCGGCAATCTTTCTAAAATGATTATTCGAACATTTCTGGAGCCGCTATCACTACTTAGAAATAGCGCTCTTCCAAGATTTAGTGATAGGGCATCTCTTAAATAAATAAAGCTTCTATAAATAAACGGTTTATCAAAACCTAATCTTGCCAACTCATTAGCATAGCATTCATCTATTAATTTCCTAATCTGCGTTTCATTTAAGGCTTTATATGCGGGATTTTGACGATAGTTCTGTGATATTGAGAGATAGAGATCACCTTTAACAATTTCATCAACGTATCCGCCCATATTCGCAACATAAATTGTGAGATATATCGCTATAATAACCGTCACGAAAAGTATTATGCCACGCTTGAGCATATACTTCACGAGTCTAGGAAACATTATTGTAACCACCAGAAAAATTAAAGAAATAAAAAGGGAAATAAAAAGGTAGTGGTTTTAGGCCTTCTTCCTAATCGCAGCGAAAACAATCGCAGCTATGGCAATCACGATGGCTACCGCAGCAACTCCCATTAAGGTATTCACTGTACTACTTAACGCATCAATCTTCGAACTTAATGCATCTACTCTAGTTCTTAAGTCAGATATTTTTGCTTCATAATCAGCTCTAGTCTTTGCTAATTCTCCCATTAGAAATTCAGTTTCACTCATGACTGTTGCTGTTGCCGCTGTTGATGCCGGCATACCTACAAGTTTTGACACTGCTATTACTTCAATATTTAGCGTTCCAGCCGTTAAGAGAGATGTCTCTTCTGGCTTAAGTTTAATCTTCCATTCCCCATCCTTAACGGGCTCAGCAACGCCGACTAAAGTTGCGGTTGGGCTCGTAATGATGTATTTAAGATAATTGATGTCGGTTACTTTGTATGGCTGGCCCTCAAAAGTTACTGAAAGAGGAATTTCTGCAGATAGACCAGGCGTTATGGTGGGGACTGAAGTGATCTTAACTTCAGGTATCATGGGCTTTGAGAATTTAAGCCATTTATCTGCGGGATCTATGTGTTCTCTGAAAGCCTTTAACACTAATATCCTAGCTGTTGGATCAACTCTTTCTATGTAGAATGGACCGTTGCCGACGAGGAAGTGTCCCTTGGATTCATACCATGCCTTAAGGTTATTGTATCTTTGTATGGCTTCCGCCTCGCTGATGTATTGGCTTAGCACTTTTTTATAGGGGATGGTCTTTTCATTTATTGCCTTAGATAAGCTGTCGCTGAGTATCTGTAGCGATGGACCAGCTATAAAATTCATCCATTCAATTCCCAAGGCATCAGCCTTATCGACTGAGAATGCCAGCTTATTTTCTGCTTCAGCCAACCATCCGATTGCAACTGTATGCCATGGTCCAGGACCGTATGCATAGTCTGTGTAAAAGGCTCCTGCAGCGGTGTTTGCAATATATTCAGCGTCAAGATATACAGCATCTGAGTAATATTCTATTATAAGTGGGTCCTCGCTTATTATTTTAAAGCCTTTGAAGTATTCTCTGAATGCTTCAAATGTAGGAATATAAGACTCATCGTATACTGGGCTTTCCGGTTTAGCTCTGTCGAAGGTCAATATGTAACTGAACACCATGTCTGCCAACGAGAATTTGCTGCCATCATGGAACTTCATATTGAAGAGATTCTCGTCGTAGTAAACTACGGTTTTTGTTTTAGCAGTCGTTCCCGGTGGCGCATAGATTATTTCCTGATTCACTGGATTCCAATCATACCATGCGTCGGTTGGCACGGTGATGCTGTCAACAAATTTTAGATCTACCCAATCCAATGTAACGCCTATGGGTAATCCATTTAAAGCGTAAACTTCAGCCTTCTCGACTCTCTGTGGCCAGTAAAGTCCAGTGAATGGATCAGGCATAGCTGCTGGGTCTGATAGTGCACGGTAATACATTGCATCATATATCCAGTTGCTTCCTGCAACGGGGTTCACCGGATCTACAAATATGTCTGAGGACGCAATCTTAACTGTGCCACCTGCCCGATCAACATATTTTAAAGTATATGGCCATAATCTTGCACCTGAAAAGCCAGCTGCTAAATCATATGTTAATGAGACATCTTTTCTGGCAGGCCATGGAGCAGTTTGGCTAACTAGCCATACTCTGACAGAGTCTTTCATTGAGAGCTCCAATGCTTTCTTCATCATCTCATCTCTCTCTTCAATGGTTCTGAAATCTCTGTTCCATAGTCTTCCTGCAACATAGTCAAATTCGGGAGCCGGCTTGTATGCTTGCCATAGAGGCACCGGCTGACCTCTAGGTGTATAGAAGAAACCGAAATTATCCGACTCATCTCTTGAAACAAGGGTTGTTATCCATCCAGCGGTATAAAGATGCCATTTACCGTCCGCAGGATTACCTCTAAGCCATATCGGCGATGCTTCTCTGCTAGTCTTATATTGCCTATCTACAGTAAATCCCAATTTTTCGAGCTGCGAGGCCACATAATCGCCTATGCCTCTTCTTTGATCTTCCACTCTGATCAAGAATATTAAAGTAACCGGTTCATCATTATAGTACCATCTTCCCTCCACTAGCTCTGCACCCAGTTTAATCATTTCTTCAGTGATGATCTCTCTGGCTTTATCAAGGCTAAAGCTGTATTCTTTCTCGATAGCTCTGATGACATCCGCATACTTTGCATAGTCAGGGAAAGCCGGCGTTAGAGTTGTGTATCTTGGCACTGCCATTCCAGCCATTATCTCGTCAACTATATATTTTCTGTCAACCAAGTAGTTCATAGCTTCCCTTACTCGTGGAACAGAGAAGGGATTAAGCTTGCCAGTTGCAGGAAATTCTGGACCAACCGGATTAAATGTCAGCTCAAAGTATAACCCGAAAGATGTGACGTACCATAGATCTGGCGAGGACTTAACTGTCTTAAATAGTTCTGGATCAGTTATGTCTCTGAAGTAAACTTGCATCTCATTTTTCAGCAGCATATCGACTACTTTTGCTTCATCGGCCTCTAAAAAGAAGTCAACTTCATCAACCCATGGACCCTTGGGTACCTCTTGAGCGAGAGTTGCCGGGATATTTATTAGAAGTATGCTGGAGAACAACGAAACTAAAAGAACGGCCACTAATATATTTGTTCTATCTTTCATATCAATCATGCCTCAAAAAATAACTTTCTACATATAGTCTTTATAAGCTTTTTTCATCGTTGTTGTATAATTTTAAGAAATTACGCTTTTTAAATAGTAATTTTCGCATTATTCCTTCTAAAAATAAGAGTTAGAGTTGATGGTGCTTATGTCGATTTTTTCCGTTTCAAGAATATTTTTTATAAAATTAAATATCTTATTTCTCGTATCGACTGCTAGGTTTGGGTACCATATTGGTGATGCTATTACTAGGCCTCTCCAAGCGTAGAATGGCTGTATAACTGTTAGGATTTCTTCGTCTCCTGTTTTGTCTAAGTAGTTTTCCCAGAAGGTTTCAAATAGTTTCTTGAATGGGTCTTTTATTTCGCCGTATGCCTGCAGCGAATAAAATAGGTAATTAATTGTCATAGCTGCCACATCGTCCGCCGGCTCGCCCCACTCGCCTCTGCTCCTATCTAGTGCTGTGCACTCTGTT
>JAGTRH010000161.1 GCA_018396795.1 Candidatus Bathyarchaeota archaeon | reverse complement strand
ATACTTTTGAATGGCCTAAGCTTCTCGATGAGAGAAATCGTTAGCTCAATGTCTCTTTCTTCTTCGCCTGGGAGACCTAGAATTAGGGTTGCACATGGTATCCAGTTGTTCTCATTTAAAATTTCAAATGCCCTAACAACGAGATCTGGCCAGTCATTAGGTGAGTAGGGTTTACATTTTCCTCTCATATGTATATCCATGATTCTAGGGCTGCCGGTTTCAATCCCGGTTTGCCCGCTTAACCAATGGCTACTGCTAAGATTCAATATGCTTGATATTTCCTCAACTAGGTCTGGCGCGCTTACGACCGATGCTAAGGCAAAATGGCTTATACCAACGTTTTTAACGCCAGGGTAATTTTTGACGCTTCTAAAGAGGTCGATGACAGCATGTTTATTAATTTCTAGACCTTAATACGTCTTCAGCGTGGAGTATAGGTTGCCTTCCAGCTCCAAGGTTGACCTTAACCTCTTTTAGAATGTGATCTATGGGTAAGCATCGAAAACGCTGTAAAGTTGGGGCACAGAAGTCGCATCCACGCCCACAACCCCTTGCAATCTCAATTATACCGTCAATTGTAGCGCCTTTAATAACTGGTATACTGTCTTCCTCAACAACCTCCCCATAGACTATGCCAGGAAGTTCCTCACCATTAACAGCCTTCTCAAATAGTGGACCAGCAACTTTCTCTCCTTCACCAATAACAACAGTGTCTATCCCTAGGTCTCTTCTCACATTCTCGTCTTCTAGCTGCCAAGCGCCAGCACCGCCAACAATCACCTTAGGTTTATATTTTCTAACTGCCGGATGATTAAGAAGCTCTCTGAATTTGATCGCCATGTAAGCTTTCCCGCCGAAAATCTCTGTGAACGTTGTTGTAGCTGGTCCAATACCTAGTGGATCATTCTCGGTTATCCCTAAAGCTCTTGTTTCTGGACCAATAATCTTATCCAAGTGCTCTGGATGGGCGACTATAACCTCTTCCCTTCTGAAACCATAATCTAGAAGAGCCGCCTCAATCTTTCTAGTTCCATTAGGTGCTACAACTGCTGAACCATCTTCATTAGCCTCAACCGGCGGGCAGAATAACCTAAAATATAGACTATCCGGTACTAAACCCTTAGGTACACATGCGCTGAACCCTAGGAATATAGCACCGTTATATTCGCTCATTAATGTTCTATCCGCCGTTAGAACTATGGGGTACCCCATATGCCTCGCCGTGAGCGATTTTTAAGTGATGCACACACAAATCTTTTAGATTTTAATTATTCAAATTGATATTTAAATTTTGCAGGCGGCAATGAGGATAAATTGAAAAATACACAAGGTGTTTATATCTTATAACAGGACGCCGAGCATCTTAATACGAGATGAAATGGATATGTCGAAGAAAACCCCTCATAACGGAGAATCATTGTCCGACGATGCTCTAAAAAAGTATATTCTCGCTGGCAAGATAGCTGCCAGGGTAAGAGAGGAGATGAAAAGGTCTGTAAAGGAGGGTATGCTTCTTATCGAAGTCTGCGAGATGGTTGAGAATAGAATTAGGAGTCTGGGAGGTAAACCTGCCTTTCCATGTAATATCTCAGTAAATGAGATAGCTGCGCATTACACTTCTCCACCCGGTGACAAGAGGGTGATACCAGAGAAATCTCTAGTTAAGATCGATATTGGTGTTCATGTTGATGGATACATTGCAGATACAGCAATAACGGTGTGCTTTGATTCTGAGTATGAAGATATGGTTTTCGCGGCTGAAAAAGCCCTTGAAGCCGCTATAAATATAATTCGTCCAGGCATACTCGTTTCAAGGGTTAGTTCAGAGATACAGGCAACAATAGAACGTTACGGATTTAAGCCCATATCAAATCTTACAGGTCATGAGGTCGCTCGATATATGATACACGCAGGTAAATCTATACCGAACATATCACACCTAACTGTTGAACGCTTGAGCCCAGGACATGTTTACGCGATTGAGCCGTTTGTTACGGTTAAAGAAGCGGTTGGAAGAGTTAATGATGGCCCTGAAAAGTATATTTTTAGGCTTTTGAAGCGCAAGTCATCTTTAAAAAGTATAGGAGCGCGGAATCTTCTGAAGATTGTGGAAGATAATTTTAAAACCTTACCGTTTGCAGAAAGGTGGCTGATAAAATATTTTGAACGGGAGGAGTTATGCAGACAGATGCTTATGAGTCTTCTATCGGCGAAATGCATAATGGCTTATCCCGTTTTTGTTGAGGCAAGTCTAAAACCTGTTGCGCAGTCTGAGCATACCGTTTTCGTAAGTAATGAGGGAGCAATAATATTAACGTGAATGTTAACCTAGTCGAAACGTTCCTTCTCCTTAACTTCCCTGAAAATAGAGTGAATTAAGAGAGCCCCATTGCATTTTGGGCATGAGCCGACCTCTTTAAGGACGTAATCCCCCTTTTCAAACTCCCTCGCGTTTTCATAGTTGCATTTTGTGCATTTAATTACAGTCGTAACTTTAATCGCCTCAAAACCTAAACTTAGTGGTTTCCTTCTTAATTGGAAGAGAAGGTAAATTGATAATGCTATTGCACTTATGCTTAAAATTACATTCATTGGCTCGATGGTTTTTTGGGTAAGGTATGTCCCCACCGCTAGTAAGAGCATTGCTAGAGACATTATAAGCATGATTAAGATTATCGACACGAGAAATATCGGCGTTCTTGCAGCTTTGCTTTTCTCTTCCACGTAAACTTCCCCCCTTTTCTACTGAGCTATTCCGATGGTGTTCCCTATTCCAGCAATGATGACTGTGTCCCCCTCCCTAGTGTTTTCGCGGATTAATCTCTTGATTCTCTCTATCGCCTCATCAACTCCATTAACAATCTCCTTTCTCATCGTTGAGACAACATCTTCTATTCCTTCTTTGATAAGTACAGCACATAGTGGAACCCTGTATTTAGCAGCAACCTCCTCAACTTTATACTTGTCAACCCCCGGTCCACCAATAGCTACACCCACTCCCTCAGCAACCTCGCCTGGTTTTTCACCTTCGAGTTTCTGAGCGGCATCGATAATAATTATTAGGGCAACTCTTCCCTCCTTCTCCTCGAGTATCTGCTTTATCGCCTCACCAGGCTTACCAACATTTCCCCCAGGCCCCTTAGCTTTTATTACGTACGCTTTTCTACCTTCCATATCCACTTCACTCATAATTGTATCTTGGGCTATTAGCTTCTTCTCTTTGCCATATATCAGTCTCGCTGCGACGAGTGCTCCAGCTCCATCCCCTATTGGCTGACCTAGAGTAAACGCCTTGAGCGCACTTATAAAAGCCTCAGATTCCCTCATTATAAGGGGAAGAATCATTTGAATCTGAAGAATTACATAGAAGCTTAATGTTTTCTTCCCCATTAAATAATAGTGTCTTACAATCTTGTAAATCTGATTTAACGCCAACGCAGCTTCTAAGACATTCGCTAAGTTATTTATCTGTGTCTCATCAGCTTGGGGGGCCATCTGTTTAACTTCATCTTTCAGTCTGAAATCTCTAACATCAATTATGTGTTCAAGTCTCCTAATTATGCCAGTTGGATCTAGGCTAACCGGTTCAATGTCTATATGTTCTAGCAAGCGGTCAACTCTTGCAGTTGGATCTTCAGAGGGTTTACCGATCTCCTTTATTGTTGATATGACCAGTTGACGCCCTCTATCCCTCATAACCTTAAGCCTAGAGAGCGACCCCTCAATTTCCTTAAGCATAAGTGTAGTTTGAATACGCTGACCATAAATCCAAATGATTACAAAGGCAAGCAACCAAATGAACTGAAAAATCCAGCCAGTAATATCTTGCGTTGTACCCTGCTGAATGTTAACTATGAAGGCCTCTATGCTCATGTAACCAGCACGACCTTTTTAAAAATTAGAATACTAAGTAATAAAATTTTAGTAAAAAAGGCTTGCTCTGGGTTATTTTTGTAAAATAATATTCTTAGCGTTAGAACTTGAGATTATCTTTCATA
>JAGTRH010000160.1 GCA_018396795.1 Candidatus Bathyarchaeota archaeon | reverse complement strand
GTATAGTGCTACCAAACCCTATATCTTTTTACGTTGGTCTTATGTGTTTGTTAAAGGATGACCAGAAGGCGACGGCGAGAAGTAAAAGTCTTTCGAAAGCAGATACCCAAGATATTCTATTGTCCTAAATGCGGTATTCAAGCAGTTTCTGTTAACTTTGATAAAAAGGGCAACCAAGTAGTAGTTTCATGTGGAAACTGTCTCATTCGGTCATCTTTTACATTGAGTAAACCAATGGCTCCAGTTGATGCCTATAACAAGTTCGTAGACGAGGTTTTAGAAAAGGTTGTCTCAGGATGAAAGGTTTTTAGAGGTGCTAAAGATGAATTCCAAATTTAAAATTGGGAAAACGGAGATGTACCTTAATAAGACCTTATCCGAAAGGGGGTTCTTGCATCTTTTGCTTGTGGATCCTGAGAAACCCGGAGAACTATCGGCTGTGGCACGAGCTGCAGAAGAAGCAGGGACTTCAGCCTTCATGGTTGGGGGAAGTACCGCTGTAATGACTGAGGATTATTTCGAAGTAATCTCTGAACTTAAGAGAAGCAGCCGTCTTCCTGTTATAATATTTCCTAGTGGTCCCTCTTCGGTAGCAAGGGGCGCAGATGCGATGTGGTTTATGTCTCTTCTAAATTCTGAGGACCCATACTACATAATAGGTGCCCAAGCTCTCGGCATTCTAGCAATAAAGCGCCTCGGGATGGAAACAATTCCCATGGCCTACCTAATTGTTGGTGATGGATGCACCGCAGGTTATATAGGTAGGGCGAGGTCCATACCTTATGACAGACCAGAAATAGCTGGAGCGTTTGCCATGGCTGCTGAAGCACTGGGTATGCGTTTCGTTTACTTGGAGGCTGGCTCTGGGGCCAAAAATCCAGTTCCTGCTGATTTCATAGCCTATGTTAGAAAATGCATTTCTGTTCCTCTAATAGTTGGAGGGGGTATAAGTTCCGGAAAAGTTTCAGAGGATTTAATTGCAGGGGGTGCTGATGCCATAGTCACTGGAACTTTGTTCGAACAATCGAAAGCAGCTAAGGAAAAGATGCATGAGATCATTGAAGGTTGTAAACGCGGCGTGAATTTGAGATTAAATAAAGTCCAGAGCACAATTCAAGACCCTGCTGAAAACAGATGTTGACGGATATGAGCTTCGAAGACTACAGGAATTTATTAATTTCTTACGTAAGCAAAGCATATGAGGTGGCTTCGAAAGTCAGAGGTTTGTCTAATGACCCTTCACCACTTCCGGAGGTGCGTTTAGTATCTTCTCAAGCCGAAGCAATTGAGCACCTAGTAGGTTTGGAGGGTCTCGGTAAAAGGATAACCGAACTATTTAAAGAACTCCCTCGTCAAGAAGTGCCTCTTAAGATTGCGGAGGAAATAGTATATGGAAAATTTGGCCACCATTCAGAGGAAGATGTTATACTATTAGCGCTGCGGGCCGCTCTTAGTGTACTTACGCCTCCCGGCACAACAGCCGCTCCGATTGAAGGAATAGTTGACGTTAAAATAAAGCTTAACAAGGATAAAACAAGGTATCTCGCTGTATATTATGCCGGCCCAATGCGTTCAGCTGGAGGAACTGAGCAGGGCCTCTCTGTCATCTTTGCGGACTACATACGACGTTTGATGAAGTTAGATAGGTATGAGCCATCTGAAGAGGAGATCGGAAGATACGTCGAAGAAATGCGGCTCTATGAAAAACACGTAGGATCATTCCAATTCAAAGCGACTGAGGAGCAACTAAGGTTTGCACTTAGGAGAATACCTATAGAAATAACTGGAATCGGAACGGATCCTTACGAAGTAACGACCCACAGAGATCTTCTTCGTGTTGGTACGAACAAGTTAAGGGGAGGTGCTTTACGCGTTATAATAGATGGCCTGATAGGAAGGGCTCAGAAGATCTACAAACAAGTCAAAAAATTAGACATGCCGGGTTGGGATTGGTTACTTGAAGTCAAAGCGATATCACACGAACCGATTTATATGGAGAAAATTTTAATCGGGCGACCCTTTCTGTCTTCATCGAACGCCTTTGGCGGGTTAAGGTTAAGGTATGGTCGTTCGAGAACAACAGGTCTCGCTGCGGTTGGAATTCATCCCATGAGCATGTATGTTGTTAATTCGTTCATCGCAATAGGCTCTCAGATCAGACTCGATAAACCAGGAAAATCTTCTTCAGTAGTTCCCGTAGATAGTCTTGAGCCTCCCATAGTAAAACTAAAGGATGGTTCTGTCGTTAGAATCGATAACGAGGCGCTGTATTTCAAATATAAGGATTCCATCGAAAAAATCCTCTTTTTGGGCGACATCCTCATCTCGATTGGCGATTACATCGAAAACGATGCAAAATTGGACAGACCTGGATTTTGTGAAGAGTGGTGGGCCGCAGAAGTTGATTTCTCAGTAAAAAATACTTTTAAATCACTTGATGAGGCCTCTGCATTTGTAGAAATACCCACAGTGAAGCTCGAAGCTTTTATAAAAAATCCCCTATCAATGAGGCCGACCTTTGAAGAGGCTCTTAAGATTTCCTACCGTCTTAAAGTTCCAATTCATCCATATTACCTTGACTTCTGGGAAAGAGCGACTGCAAAACAAGCATTTTTGTTCTTAAACAAGCTTAAACAACTAGGTAGGAAAAATTCAGAGGGTTATATTGAATTACCATTAGAGCCCGAAATTAAGGAGTTCTTGGAGCTACTATGCGTGCCGCATAGGATTCTTGGAAACTCGATCACGATAGGTGCTCCTTCAATGTTTCTCTTAGAGAAGCTTAGTTCCTTAGACATACCTCCTTTTAGAGATTCTAAAGAGAGTGCCTCAGAATATATATCCTCAATTTTGGGAATTAAATTCATTCCTAAATCTTCTTCATTCCTCTCAGCAAGAGTTGGAAGACCGGAAGCTGCTAACCTTAGATTGATGACCCCCCCTGTACATGTGATATTCCCAATCGGACATTCTGGCGGCCCATCTAGGAATATATTAGCAGCGTTGTTGAAAAATCGGACCGTAAGTATAGAAGTCGCAGACAGAGTATGTCCCTCATGTAACACGCGTACCTTTTACTTGAGATGCGATAGGTGCCATACAAAAACCTTAGCAATATACCATTGTATTAGATGTGGCGCTACTAGTGACAAAGATGTTTGTACCAAATGCGGTACAAAAATGAGACCTTACTCAACTCTTTTTTTGGACTCAAAATCTTTGTTATCACAACTCAGTGGAGACCCTTACGGTGTTAAGATGATAAAGGGCGTGAAGTTCCTGATGAACGATATGAGGGTGCCTGAACCTCTTAAAAAAGGATTTTTACGTGCCAAATGGGGTTTATCTGTTTTCAGGGATGGTACCTGCAGGTTCGACGCGACCAACATACCTGTAACTGCTTTTAAACTTAAAGAGGTGGGTTTGAGCGTAGAAAGGGCAATTTTCTTAGGGTATTCTGAGGACATTAACGGTGACGAGCTCAAAAACGTCGATCAAATAGTCTACATAAACCCACAAGATGTAATAATTCCTAAATCAGCAGTTACGTTCTTGTTAAATCTTAGCAAGTTTATAGACGCTTGGCTGGAGCTCCATGGATTGCCTCCTTTCTACAATACTTCAAGCAAAGAAGATCTTATAGGGCATGCAGTAGCGGCGATATC
Organism: Candidatus Bathyarchaeota archaeon; assembly: GCA_018396795.1. Next base: position 341 of record JAGTRH010000160.1, on the reverse strand, counting down.
TCCGCATACGCTTGGAGCGATAGTTGGCCGAATAATCGGATTTACAGAGTCTGATGTTTGCATGTCTCACCCGTTCTTTCATCAAGCTAAAAGGAGAGATTGTGATGGCGATGCTGATGCATTTACTTTATTACTTGATGTCTTAATAAACTTCTCTCCTTATTATCTGCCCTCTCATAGCGGAGGCAAAATGGATTCGCCCCTCGTCATGTTTGCTGTTATAAACCCTGTTGAAATTGATGACCAAATATTTAATACAGAAAATATAAGTAAAATCCCCAAAGCTTTTTATGATATAGCCTGTGCAGAAAAGCCGGCAAGTTCCCTGATAAATATTCTAG
>JAGTRH010000159.1 GCA_018396795.1 Candidatus Bathyarchaeota archaeon | reverse complement strand
CCCCTCAGCCTATTATAAAATCTCTCTTTAGCCTCTACAACTATAAGGTTCATGCCCATTTTTCCAAATACTTCTTTAATGAACTCTGATTCGCCCTCTCTCATGAAACCGTGATTCACGAAGACTGCTGTTAGCCGTTCTCCAATAGCCTTCATAGCTAATACAGCTGCGGTGCTTGAATCTATGCCGCCGCTTAATGCAATAATAGCCTTTCCATCTCTAACAGAAGACTTTATCTCTTCTATAGCCCTCTTAATGAAGCCGCTCATTCTCCAGTTTTGCTGGCAGCCGCAAATATTAAAGATGAAGTTTCTCAGTATTAGCATGCCGTTCTCGGTGTGCGTAACTTCTGGATGCCATTGAACCCCAAAAATAGGCTTATTCTTATGTTTAAATGCCGCTATTGGACAGTTCTCAGTATAAGCGAGAACCTCATACTCTTCCGGAAGACTGTATACTGCATCGCTGTGGCTCATCCAAACTTTCTCCCTCATGCTTAATCTTTCTAAGATACCTATTGGCTTAGTGATGGTCACGTATGTTACTCCATATTCGCCCCGCTCAGATGGCTTAACAACCCCGCCAGAAACATGTGCTAAAAGTTGATGCCCATAACATATGCCCAAAACTGGTAAACCCATATCTAAAATTTTAGGGTCAATCTTTGGAGCACCGGCCACATACACGCTTAATGGCCCGCCTGAGAGTATTAAACCTCTAACATTCAGCCCCTCACTTAGCTTGAATATTTCTTCAGGAGTGATATCGTATGAAACTATTTCTGAATAAACTCTGTTCTCCCTTATTCTCTTAGATATTAGATGGCAGTATTGACCGCCGAAATCAAGCACCAGTATAGTGTCATACTTCAATGAGGCCACCGTCCATTAACTTTTTCAGCCATATAATCTTTCATAGGGTCTTGCGGAGACCGGTACTATCTTAACAAATTTATCGGCCATAACCTCATTTATGCTTATCCCCAAGTTAAAATACGTGAAGAACTCCCTAACAAGATCCCTTATTAAATGAAGATCACATTCATTAACCTCTGCAATCTTAGCTTCTTTTCCCACATGTTTGATTTCGCCACGAATATAGATCGTGCCGCCGTGCATACCTACGCCCACAAATTTCATGCTCTGCTTATAGCTCCATTCTTCGCCATTTAGACCTAAGACAAGTATTATGCCTCCAGCCATATACTCGCCTAAAAAGTCGCCTGCCCTTCCACCAATAACTATAATTGGCTTCTTGCCGCCATATTCCTTCATATGAACACCTACGCGGAAGCCAGCATTACCCTTAACAAATATTTTTCCGCCTCTCATCGCGTAACCGTCAATATCGCCTACATCTCCGTGAACAACTATTAGGCCATCATTCATAGTATTTCCGCAGCCATCCTGCACGTTACCATATACAAAAATTCTCTGCCCATCCACAAAGGCTCCAAGATCATTGCCGGGCACGCCATAAATCTTAATATCTAGTGGAGTTTTTAATCCGGTTCCGATGTATCTTTGTCCATATACATTATAAACATTAATTGTTTTAACTCCATCTAAACTCAATTTCCTTATTAGCATATTTAGCTGTTGATAATACATCCCTTTTGCATCAACGATCGCTACATTCTTCTCCAACTTCTTTATATATCTGTCCATTGCGATCATGTTTAAGGTCACTTTCCCCATTAATTTTATTCGCCAGCCATTTTAACACCTAAGATCTTAAGCTCGCGGTCTGTTAAGCCCACGCCTCTTAATTGCTCACGGTTTCCTCGGAGACTTTCTATAGAGTCCATTCCCATCGCGCCAAGCATTTCCTTAATCTCTATGCTCCAAGCTTTAACAAGATTTACAACCCTTTTGTAAGCGTCCTCTGGATTCAATCTTTTCGAAATTTCTGGATCTGTTGTTGCAATCCCCCACGGACATTTTCCAATATAGCATCTTTGGCATACTGTGCAACCCATGGCGATAAGAGCGGCTGTTCCAATATAAACCGCGTCAGCGCCTAAAACTATAGCTTTAACGATATCAGCGCTATTTCTTATGCCCCCGGATACTATTAACGAAACCTCATTTCTTATCCCTTCCTCACGTAGCCTCTGATCTACTGATGCTATAGCTAGCTCTATCGGTATACCAATATTATCTCTAATGGCCTTAGGAGCTGCACCTGTTGCGCCTCTAACACCATCCAATATTATGATGTCTGCTCCAGCGCGAGCTATGCCGCTTGATATGGCCGCAGAATTATGGACAGCAGCTATTTTTACAGCAATAGGCTTTGTATATTCGGTAGCTTCCTTTAGGGCGTAAATTAGTTGGCGTAAATCTTCAATTGAGTATATGTCATGGTGCGGTGCTGGAGATAAAGCGTCTGTTCCAGCTGGTATCATTCTAACCATTGCTATATCCTCTGAGACTTTTTCGCCAGGTAAGTGCCCGCCTATTCCAGGCTTAGCTCCTTGCCCTATTTTAATTTCTATTGCAGCTCCAGCGTTAAGATACTTTAAGTCTACACCAAAACGCCCGGATGCCACCTGAACTATTATGTGCTCACTATACTTGTGGAGATTTGGATGAAGCCCTCCCTCACCACAGTTAAAGTATGTGCCACATTCCATAGCAGCCCTTGCTAAAGCCTCATGAACATTTAGGTTCACCGCACCATAAGACATAGCTGCAAATAAAATCGGAGTTTCCGCACAGAGATTTGAAGCGATTTTTGTCTCTAATTCTACGTCTCCATTGTCAGTCTTAAATTCCAATATTTTAGGCTTTCTCCCCAGATATGTTCTAATCTCTATTGGCTCCCTTATCGGGTCTATCGGTGGATTAGTTACTTGGCAAGCGTTTAGCAAGAGCTTATCCCAGTAAGTTAGGTAGGGCCTATCGCAGCCCATGCCCGATAGAAGCGCACTTCCGGTCTCAGCTTGTCTTTTTATGGATGTGATGAACTCATATGTCCAATGATAATTTTCTCTATAGGCGTTAAGGTTTCTTCTAATGGTTATCGCATTTACTGGGCAGAAGAGCACGCATCTCAGGCAGTTTACGCATCGCTCACTTCTACTCTCGATAATATTCTTCGCAGCGTTATAATAGTGGACCCCATACGTGCATTGTTCTATGCATATTTTACATCTCGTGCAATTTAAATCATCTCTTTCAACAATATATTCTGGTAGTAGATAAGTTCTCATTTTAAATATGTTCCCTCCTGATAAGCGGGGCGGTCTCTAGAGATTGTGGACTTTTAATTCTACCAATAATTATCTCGCCGCCAGATGGGCGTATAATTCTATCAAGCTTAGGGGATATTAGGCGGATCGCTGCTTCCTCGGAGGAAATATATAGGAAATCACCTTTTATCCCCGCTATTAGGGGCCTTAACTTCTTTCGATCCGTTAAGCCTATCATTTCGCCATGGCGTGCAACTATTATTGAGAATGGGCCGTTCATCATAAGGCTGCCATAAACTTTTCTTAGAGCCGTGAACATTAGTCTCTCTTTAATCTCCATAGAGTCTATCTCCTCCCAATATGGGGGTGCTAGAATCTTCGCGATCAATTCGATCGGTATCCTATGTCTCCTTGCAAGCAAATCAAATGCGTATGCAAGCACTTCAGTGTCAGTCCACATAGTGCATTTATACCCTTGCATCTCAAGGTAGCGACGGTTTACGCCATAGGACGATAATTCTCCATTATGTGCCACCGACCAATCTAGTATATTAAACGGGTGGGCTCCACCCCACCATCCTGGAGTGTTGGTTGGGAACCTTGCATGGCAGAGCCACATATACCCCTCATACTCATCTAAGTAGAAAAAATCCGCAATATCTTCCGGGAAACCAATCCCCTTAAAAACCCCCATGTTTTTTCCGCTTGAAATAATGTAAGCCCCTTTTACTCCAACATTTATCTTCATAACCCTTCTAACAACATATTCATCGCTATCCACAAATTCATCCTTAATTTTTGCCGGCTCTGGCTCA
>JAGTRH010000016.1 GCA_018396795.1 Candidatus Bathyarchaeota archaeon | reverse complement strand
GTAAGTACTCGATGCATCTACTCTAGCTTTACTCGAAATGAATCTGCTCATTTTCCTCATTTACATGGACTGGGTAACAATTTAATTATAAGCGTTTTCAATTACGATGGTGGGCAAAGTTAAATGCTGAACTCAAAAAACAGGTTGATTTTAAAAGTGGCTCTTGTGGTCACAGTCATACTTTACAGTATCTCCGCCTGTATTGCACAGCCTGCCGTAACTGAATACAGCGTCCTGAGGGAAATATCGATATCAGATTATGGATACGCCCTCTACAATGATACCTATGTTTTAGAACGCTCCACTTTAGATTGGATAAGGGACTCAGGGGGCGAATGGTTTGTAGGTTTCCCCTCGGGATGCAACAAAAACCTTGGAAACGCCCCACTTTATCCGGTAGCGTATGTTCACAAAGGCGAATACCTTAATTTATCTCGTGAAAATGGGGAGAAAATAGTTTGGTATGCGATAGATTTATCACCCGTTATCCAAGATTCCCTCAATAATCTCACCTTACACTTCGAGATCTTTTTCACAGGTATCATAGTTCAAAATGAGTCCTATTCAAGTAACTTGGTTGTATATGTGGTCGATCAGTCTGCCTATAAAGTCCAAGGGGGTCCTAGCATAAGTAAGATAACGGTTTCGAATAACACTTATTTTGAATATCTGCCGCGTTTCTTCTCTTACATAGAGGGCTCAAACAAAACCATCATTGAACAATCAGCCACAACCTATTCGGATCCCATTGATTGCAAGGTTAAGATAGTGGCATATGAAATCCCTAAAGTCATACCCCGAACTTTGTATAAGCGGTTGAAATTCGACCAACTACTTAACTTACATGTGGAGGAAGGATACTCTTTGAACTTCAAAACCTACATTCCGGAAGAGATCCAAATTGAACTCCCACTTAACGTTTACGAGGTAAAAACAAGGGACTTAACAGGTCCTCTAGAGCACACTTTGAAAGAGGATGTCAACTTATCTAAGACCATCATCTCAGTGAAGCCCAGATACGCATACTGGAACGTGCTAGGTAGTTACAACAGTAATTACACTTTTTTTGTGTCATATAAGCTGGACGTAGGTTCGAAGATCATACATTCTGAAGACAAATTCACTCTGCCGATAGACTTATTGAGTTCCTTCTACAACTTTTCACAAAACACCAGAATCGAAATATATTTGCCATTGGGTGCAAATTTAGATAAGATATCTGTTAATGATTTTGCACTGGATGATATCAAAAAAGGCGACGGTTTTGACTATTTCGAGATATTTAACGCGACGGCTTTGATCCTTAAGGGTAAAGTAACTCTCGAGTTTTATTACTCTTTGTTGTGGGCTGGATACACCCCAGGCTTGACAGCAGGCTTAATCGGGCTAGCTGTAGTCATGGTGGTTTTCCCCCTTAAATATAGAAAGAAAGGCTTAATAGAAAAAGTGGCCGTAGCAGGAAGCGCGTTAAAAGAGGAATTCGCAAGGGAGTACATCAATGTATTGGATCTCAATAAACTCATACAGGATCTGCATGAGGACTTCGTATTTGGAAACGTGTCAAGAAGAGAATATAGATCTAAACAGGAGCTCTTAAATAACAAGCTGAATGCATCGATAAAAACTTTGTCACAGCTCAAAAGCCGATTACAAGAGCTAGGGCCTCCAATGGCCGATCCCTTGAAGGAATTGGATGCTTTGGAGGCGGAATTACAAGAAGCAAGAAATTCATTACGCGAAATACGCACCCTTTTCTTAAATCGAAAAATATCTAAGAAGTCTTACAACGAATTGTCAGAAAAATACTCACAAGAGATAGACGACCTAACCAATCGTATAATTGACTTTCTAAAAAATCTTTAATCATCAGCGCATTCAATATGATTTCTGGATAAGATCAAAACCTTCATAACCAAAATTTGTGACATATCGAGATAACACTCCCTCCCTCCTTAACATCCCCTCTTGCACCCCTTCAACCTCCCATATGGACGAAGCCTCTAAAAGTCCGATCTTGCAAGCTTCAAGTAGAGGCAAATCCCTTTGAAGTCCTGATAGTATTCCCGTAGCCATTCCGTCACATGCCCCAACACTACTACCCGTCTTGCTGATCGATATGGGGCCTATTCTACATTCTGTTTTACCTCTCTCAAAAAATCTAATTACTCCTAAAACTTTGTCCTCTAACACTACTGCTCTGGGTTTATCAGGATCTATTTGCAGGATTTCCTCAAAACCATGTAGATTAAATGCATCCAGAACTTGGTTAAGTTCAGAGTGGTTCCCTAAAAGAATATCCGTTTTTGGGACAACTTCTCTTAAATATTCTTTTGTTACTCCGTAGGACCCAACATCTAAAACGACTATCTTATTATAAGTATGTGCAATGCTAATGGCCTCTTTCATAAAAGTTGTCTCCGAGCTTGTAACGAAAACTATATCTGCGTTCGCTAAGGGTTTTTTAGGAACCGGCCTCCAAAACTCCACCTTACCAGCACCTCCTATATCGTCTATGTAATAGAAGTCATTACCTTCCTCGTCCTTCACGCAAACGATGGTGGAAGTTGTTCTATTCTTCACGACCCAAACCTCTTTGTCTAAAATTTCCTGAGGGACTTTTTCTTTGTTTTCATCTTGTAGATGTACCTCGCATATGTTGAAGGAAACTCCTGAATCTCTGAGGTGCGACACATAACCTCCACCAAAAAATCCGGGATATGGATAATCATAGTCTGACCCAAATGTGGTTATTAAGGAAACTTTGCCTCTTAGTAATGCTAATCCATAAGCCACATGTGGTGCCCTCCCTCCGTAACTGTATCTTACAGGTAATGTCATATGTCGCCTTAATTCCTCATAAACTCTTTCCATATTCCACCCCGTTCCATAATATTCCTCGATTTTTGAAAATGGCAACGTCTTTTTGACAAACTTAGTAAAAGGAGCTGGTAAGTCTCTAAGGGCTCTTACCCTGATATGCTCATCCTTGCCCGCCGTACCTATAACAACGACTGACTTCATGTCAAATAAATGTTCATAAAGGAAAATAAACGTTAATGTCTCTAACGTAAAATCGTGCTTGGTTGATTCATAATACGAGTGTTAAATGCTTCTTGTAATTAGACAGTGCTAATCATCTCTGAATATAAAGATATAAAAGGGATCGAATATCTCAAGATAAGAAAAATGACAGATACCCAATATCTCGAATGGTTGGAAAGGAGTCTTTCTAAAGTACCATTATCTAAAGGCAGAGAACGCCTTGAAATACCTCCTTTAAAGATGCACTTCGAAGGTAACAAAACCATAATTTCAAATCTAAACAAAATTGCAGAAATTATTGAAAGAGATCAACAGCAAATATTCAAGTATCTGGTCAAAAGACTTGCTACCTCAGGCGCTATATTCGAAGAGCGCGCTATAATAAAGGGGCGCTTCCGCGAAGATCAAATGTCCTCGGTACTAAACGAGTTCATCACAATATACGTTACATGCCCAGTTTGTAAAAGACCGGACACCAGATTAGTAAAAGGCGAGAACAAAGTTATATTTTTGGTCTGTTCTGCTTGTGGTGCCAGAGTATCCGTGAAAAGGATTTGAATGAAATCAAAAGGCAATTTGCTGTCAAAGTGCACCGTCTTGGTAGTAATGTAGTTTTAGCAGTGTGTGACTTAGAATGTTTCGGCAAGGTTCTGCCTGGCCCTAATGGTACTGAGGTTAAGATACAAGCTCCCTTTTTTGGAGCAGATTTAATGGAGGAAGATGACCTCTTGGAATACGCGAAATCAGCTAACTGTTACAACTTTGTGGGCGAAAGATCTGTCCAGTTTGCGCTCGAAAAGGGAATTGGCAATCCAAGAAGCGTTATGAGGCTAGGTGAAACTTTATACCTGATGGTCATGAAACTATAACAAGGAAGGGTTTATTTACAGCACTTTAAGTTATACTATAATGGTGGTAAAGGTTGGGTAAAAGGAAGGTTTATTCAGAGGAGCAAGTCGCTGCCAATCTAGTATTGCCAGGTCCAGGGCACGTATTTGGTAAGGTAGTTGGTCTAGCTGGTTCAGGCTGGGCCGTGGTCAGCTGTTCAGACGGCGTAACTAGGAAATGCAGAGTTAGAGGGAAGCTTAGAAGAAAGATATGGGTAAGGCTTGAAGATTTAGTGCTTGTTGAGCCATGGTCTTTTCAGAACGATCGCGGGGAGATCCTTTTTAGGTACGCTACTAACCAATACGACTACTTGATTTCAAATGGTTACCTATCTAAGGAATTTTTAGAATCTGCAAGTTAGATTAATTTGAAGATATTCTCCCAAATCCCCCTAGATTATAATGAAGCGCGCCATGAATCCTAAAAATGGAGACGAGGTGATCGAAGAGAAGTTGCGTAAGAAAGAATACTTGCTGGATGTTTCACGACGAAAGAGGATAAAAAAATCCGAAGACTATGATGTCTTTGATGAAGTGTTCAACAAATCGACACTGATGACAGTCTATTCTATGTTAAACAAGGGGTTCATCAAAGATTTTGATGGTACTATAGCTGCTGGAAAAGAATCAAAAATCTTCTATGCTAGGGGGCCCCATAACGAAGAACTCGCCGTTAAAATATACTTGGTCACCAATAGAGAGTTCAGAAAAAGCATGATACGGTACATAAATGGCGACCCACGCTTTTCAGATATTCCAAAGAAAAGTCAGGAATTAATCAATCTATGGGCAAAAAAAGAGTTCAACAATCTACAGTCTCTTAAAGAAGCAGGTTTAAGAGTGCCTATTCCACATCGCTTAGAAGAAAACGTCTTAGTTATGGAGTTTATCGGTAGGAATGGTGTTAGAGCAAATTTGTTAAAAGAAACAAACCTTGACTTTAAAGAATATGAAAATTTTTACCAAAAAACTCTGGATTTTATGGTTAAAGCCGTCAAAAGAGCAAATCTGGTACATGGGGATTTGGGCGAGTACAATATAATGGTGTTCAACGATGAGCTTGTTTTCTTCGATGTCTCTCAAGCAGTTTCTATCGAACATCCTATGGCAGGTCAACTTTTCAAAAGGGACTTCGAAAACATAAACAGGTTTTTTTCAAGGAAAGGCGTGAAAACAATAGAGCTTAAAGACTTTATTGAAAGCATTGGGGGTTTAGATACTGATGTCCGTCAGTGGCTTCTATTTTAACATTCCCAAGGACCGAATTGGAGTTTTAATCGGCAAAGAAGGGAGTTTTAAGAAATTACTAGAGGACAGGACCAAGACAAAGATTAAGATAGACAGTGAAAGTGGCGAGGTTTTCGTATGCGCGGAAGGCGATAACCTTGTGGTCCTACCAGTGGTAAAAAATATTCTTAAGGCAGTGGCGTGCGGTTTTTCGGGACAGGCTGCTTTAGAGCTTCTGGACGAAAACAAGCATCTGGAAGTTATAGACCTAAAAGACATCATGGGCAAGTCTTACTCGGAAATAGAGCGAATCAAAGGTCACATCATAGGCCGTAATGGAAAAGTAAGGCGTAACTTGGAGGAGTATACCAATTCAAGGATTTCAGTTTATCAGACATATGTTGGCATTATATGTGATTTAGAAAATCTCGAGGTAATAAGAAAGGCTGTCGAAATGCTAATTAATGGCACATCTCACGTAGGGGTTTATCGCTTCTTGGAAACGCAGAGACGAAGAGCTAAGGAAGACTTCTCTCTATGGGCTGATAAGTAAGATGGCCTCCGCGAAATTCAAGGAGATAAGTCCTGCTGACTTTTTCTATAGGAACAGAGACATAGCAGGGTTTACTAACCTAACCAGGTCAACTTATATGGCCGTGAGAGAGCTCGTGGAAAACTCGCTCGATGCATGTGAGAATGAAAGAATAAGGCCCGATGTTATAATAAGGATTTCAATTCTACAAAGTGACGGAGAAAAAGAAGTACTGAGGGTATCTGTGCAAGATAACGGAAGTGGCGTTCCTGCTGAAGTCGTACCCATGGCGTTCGCGCGTGTTCTATATGGTTCCAAATACACTATGAGACAAAACAGAGGGACCTTTGGACTTGGGGGCAAGATGGCCTACCTCTATGGCCAGATAACAACTCACGAACCCCTCGAGATAACTACCAGTACAGGTAAGGACCTTCATACTTTTAAACTCATGATGGATATAACAAACAACAAGCCAATCGTTCTAGAACATAGAACAAGGAAGAATAACGCCCAGTGGAAAGGTACTGTAGTTAGCTTTTCTCTGGAAGGAAATTATACGAGAGCCGCACAAAAAATCCTTGAGTATATAAAGCAGACTGCAATGGTCGCTCCATACGCAAATCTAACCTTGATAGACCCACAATATCGCATGGCTAGATTTTCTCGATCAACCGACCTTATGCCCAAACCTCCAAATGAAACTTTACCCCATCCCTACGGTGTAGATGTTGAAATGGTCAGGAAGATGATCTCAGAAACTAATTGTAATGACATGGTTAGCTTCATGACAAAAAACTTCCACAGAGTAGGCAAGAACACAGCACGGAAGTTCCTTAAATACGTTGGCATATCTCCTTCCAGAAATCCTAAGAATCTGCGTGATAAAGAAGTGGTGGAATTCACAAGAAAGCTCCTTTCATTCGACGACTTCCTTCCTCCAGATCCGAGCTCTTTGTCCCCCTTAGGAGAAGAGCTGTTGAGAGAAGGGATCAAAAAGGAGCTATCACCAGAATTTGTATCCGTTGAGTCTAGAAAGGCATCGGCCTATTCGGGACACCCCTTCATAGTTGAGGTCGGCGTGGCCTACGGTGGCGAGATAGCTTCAAGTGGTAGAATTTTACTCTTTAGGTTTGCAAATCGTATACCCCTTTTATATGATGAATCCAGCGATGTTTCTTGGAAAATTATAAGTGAAAAGATGAACTGGCGTCACTACAAGATTCCCGCAGATGAAGGCCGGATCGCGGTGATAGTACACATATGCTCTACCAAGATACCATATAAAAACGTTGGAAAAGAGTACATAGCTGATAGACCCGAGATAGAGCGAGAGATCATCAATGGTCTCAGGACTGTGGCAAGGGAACTCAGCAAATACCTTTCGAGACAAAGGGCCATTGTTGAAGAACGTAAGCGCGTAAATGTGTTTGAGAAGTACCTACCGATGATCGCAAGGTATCTGGCTAATACCTGCGGCTACAAGAAACCTCCGGATGTATCTCATCTAGTGAGAGAAGGGCTAAAATATATCTTGTATTCAGATAAAGGTAGAACTCCGAAGGAGGCCTGACATCGTTGCCAGAAAATCCAGCAGTCGTCAAAGGTGTGGACAGAAAAAAGGCCCTATCAGAGAGGGAGGACGCCTTACGTAGTATGGTGACCTTGGCCAGAGGTTACCTCGAATTCCTTGAACTCGGAAGATTTCCAATCATAGAAATGCCGTCCAGAACTACAGACAATATAGTTTTTGATAAAAAACTAGGACATTACAGGCTTGGAAGTAAAGTTATTCGTAGATCGTTAAGAAATATAAGACACCTTAAGCCCGCGGCCCAACTAACTTGGCTAATGCAAACCGTTGCCAATCTAATGAAGAGCGACAAGACCTCGACATTGAGAGATATATTCTATATGGCTGAGGGTGAGGGTCTTGAATTTGAGGATCAAAGCGACTCGGACAGGATTGTAACCGAGCTGGAATCGATCATAAATCACCCTCGTGAAGATTTTAACGTTTACCCGGAAGAACGCTCTGCGATTTTTGGCGACTTGGAAATAGAATATACCGTAAAAGGTTACGAAGGTAGAAAAGTAAACCTCACGATGCATCCGGACGGGATCATGATAGGTCCAGCTTTAGCAACAGCGAAGTTCGTAAGAACTAGTGCAGATAAGATATTAGCAATAGAGAAGGGTGCGATGTTTGCTAGATTCGTGGAAGAGAAGGCTTGGAAAAAGTTCAACGCAATTCTGATACATACTGCCGGACAAGCCCCACGAGCAACTAGGAAACTCATAAGGCGATTGAACGAAACTTTCGACATGCCAGTATACCTTTTTGCAGACGCCGACCCTTGGGGAATGCACATATGCCAAGTGATCATATCGGGCTCTGCGAATGCTGCACATGTACCGGAACTCGCAACGCCCACAGCTGTATGGGCCGGTGTCTATGCAAGTGATATAGAGAAGTATAAATTGCCCAGCTCGAAATTGACTGACTTAGACATCAAAAGGCTTAACGAATTAAAGAAGGATGTCCGATATAAAAACGAGCCATGGGCATCGGAGATAGAGGTCTTCTTCAAGATCAAAAGGAAAGCGGAACAGGAGGCGTTTTCTCGTTATGGGCTATCCTATATAGTGGACGAATATCTTAAAAAGCGTTTAAAGGAACTGGGGGCCTAAACTTATCTACCGGTTAGATGACACTTTGCAGGCACATGGTTATAAAATTAAGTTGGTTGGTTGGAAGAACCTTAGCAATGGTCCTCCTTTTGTGCGGTTCCTATTTGGCATTAATTGCGCGTGACTCAACACAGGCACTTGGCGATTTCACAGTATTTTTTATCATATCGGGAATAGCTCTCGCGTGCATTGGCGTATTTGGTTTGATCGTGAAGTTCAAGTAGAAATCTTACCACTAGAGACCTCTGAAGCATAATCGTTTTATCTTAGGACGGCTTTCTTATAGTATATGGTGCGTATTGTGCTCTTACCAATAGGTACATTTCCCCATGAACAACTCTCCGGACTTGCGAAGGGAATAGAGCGTACGATTTATAATTCAAAGGTAGCAATATCTAGAGAGACTTTAAGTCCTCCCGAGCGTGCTTTCGACCCGATTAGAAAACAATATCTTGCGAGCGATGTCCTAAGGAATATTGCCAAGGCATACGGAGATCCCTTCAAACACTTGTGCTTAGGAGTGACTAAATTAGACCTTTACGCCCCTGGGTTGAATTTCATCTTCGGTGAGGCAGATCGTATTGAGGGAGTCGCTATTGTTTCCTCTCACAGACTCAAAGCCAGTTTCTACGGAGACCCCGAGAACGAGGACTTGTTAAAAGAACGACTTTTAAAGGAAGCAGTACATGAGATAGGTCATCTTTTGGGGTTGTCACATTGCAAAAACCCTTCCTGTGTGATGCGGTTCAGTAACTGGATAGGCGAGGTCGATTCGAAGAGTGCTTATTATTGCTCAAGTTGCAATAAGAAAGTTAAAACATCTTCTAGAGATCTAGTTTTATTTTGAAAATTACAATATTTCTGAAATGATCATCGAGAGTTATATATTTCAATTGATCTTAAATAAATTATATAAACAACAATAATCTGCGGCATTTGACTTAAATTTGTCGATGTATTAGTTAAAGACTTATTATATGCTGTTTATTACAGCGAAAGTTAACCACAGCAACCACTTGAAGAACTACCAGAACCGGACACTAAGCGATTATTGGAATAAGCATTTCTCCAACAATCTTGGCACATTTTAATCATCCTGTCAAAATCTTTATGCATACCATATAGTAAACTAACATTCTCTCTACCACATATTTCACATTTAAGACTTGTCGTTTTCTGGCTCATACTAAATTCCCCCTCAACCTATGAATATTTGAATATTGAGCTATGGCATCTGAGAAGGAGACAAGAAGTTCTTCATTAAGAGCATCCAAAATATCGTAAATCCGATTATCGGTTATAGAATAATATGTTCTATTCCCCATCTTTCTTGATTTCACAATCCCCCTTTCCTTAAGTATTTTCAAGTGCCGCGAGACCAATGGTTGTGCTACTTTAATTTGCGGTACGATGTCGCAAACACACCATTCCCCAGCTCTAAATAGCTCTATAATATCAAGCCTGATAGGATCTGCAAGGGCCTTTAATATGTTTGCTTTAAAATACACTAAAGATTTCTTCGGATTCATCACCTTAAAAAGAAAATAACAATATTTAAATATTGTTATTATTTCTCTTGAGGGCTGATATGAAAGAGATTACTCTTGAAATAATAGGACCAGATCCACCTTGTATCAGATGTTTAATATTGAAGAAAAATGTCCAGAAAGCAGTCGAAAAGCTCAAAGGCGACGGAATAAATGTGGATATAAAAAATCTCGATATTATGTCGGAGGAAACTACGATGAAATATGGATTTCTGATCTCTCCGGCAATGGCCATTAATGGTACAGTTAGGTTCATGGGAAGGGTACCTGGTAAAGAAGAGATAGAGCGAGTAATTATGGAGGCCTATCATTCTGGGTGAGTTCTTATTTTGAAGGAACGCATTATAAGAAGTCTGAGAACTGTTGTTTTATTAGCTTTCATTACGATCGTCATAGGTCTGTTAATTTACAGTAGGATGCAATCATATTCTCTGGCTCCAACGATGAAGCCTGCAGACCTCTCAAATTATAATTGGTACGAAATTCCACTTTATTACCTATGGGACTATGCAAGCCATGGTTGGATATGTCTACTTTTTGCATTCGTAACGGCGGGTCTTATATATGAATTCGTTCCCAAAGACACTATTAGTAAATATATGGGCGGAAGTAAAATTACAGGGTATGGTTTAGCACTTGGAATCGCGCCTTTTCTGACTGTTTGCTCATGCACTATGGTTCCCCTGTTTGCAGGCATGTTATACACTGGTGCTGGCATAGGTCCAGCTATAACCTTCCTTTTAATGGCTCCAGCGGCTAATATTTTATCAATCTTACTAACTGGGGAAATGATATCTTGGGAAATTGCCGGGGTTCGCGTAATAGCTTCCCTATGCGTCGCGCTGACAGCAGGAGTTATAATTTCGAAAACTACGTGGGGTAAAGCTGTTGAAAAGGAACACCAAAGGCCTGTTTTAAGACCTCGAGCGACAGTACAAGTAGTCAAACCACCCCTTGACGAAAAACTTTTAACATCATTGCATTTTGCAGGATATTTGGCAAAGCAAATATTACCTTTCTTTCTTTTAGGTCTCGTTATTGTGAGTTATGTTGAAGCATACCTGCCAGAAGATATCGTTGATGCATACCTGACAGGAGTAATAGGAATACTGCTTGCTTCAATCATTGGTGGTCCATTATATACACCAACTCTCGTTGAGATCGTTCTTGGTAGGGGGTTGCTAGAGTTAGGTATGTCAAAAGGGGCGCTTCTTTCTTGGCTTATGGGACAGCCGTATGACATTGCAAATGCGCTTGCAGTTTCAAAGATAGCAAAGTGGAAAGTGGTCTTAACGTATGCATTGATAGCTTGGGTAGGAAGTGTGACCTTTGGACTCTTGTATGGTCTGGTAACAAGGTCCCTTTAAAATACACAAAGGCAACAATTATTGACTTAAACCATAAAGTTTAAATGGTAAATTAGAATTTAACTACCAAATATTTTAACAACATAAGTTTAGACAGAGGTCTTTACACACGATTACAAACGTGTATAATTCCGCTACATTTATCATTGTCTATAGCGCCTAAAAAAATTAAACATTTTAACTTTTAGAGAAGTTCAATTCGGTTATTACCAACATTTATAATATTTTTAGTAGTTGTGTCCAAACCTCAAACTTGAAGTACAGGCATCTTTCCGAACCTCCCAACTTCTACATTGCTATTTGGTTCACAAGGCACTGGTATCAATCGTACCCCTATTGGTTTTCTTTTCTTACAGGCAATTGCGAATGTGTCCATTAAAAGTCTTGCCAGACGTTTCTTAGGAGTCGAGAGGGGTATCGCAACCATATCTAAACCCGAAACACATATTGATATCATCGAAACCAATTCCTTAAGCTGTATTTTACCAGCTCTGCAAAGGTCTTTCAAGATATTATCCTCAGCCACAGATAGCATTACCTCACAAAATCCCAATGCAGTAATTTCAGAACTTGCTCTTTCCAACGCCATGTTAAGCCTGTTTAAAACCTCATAAGTTCCTGGGCTGCCAAACTCATCATCCAAAATTTTGGATACAAGTCTTGCTACACTCTCTTCCATCCACGGCGAGAGCGACGTATCGATCCCCAGATATTGCGTTTCGAAATCTTTCGATATTCTTTTGGCTAGTGTATCAAAATGTTTAAAGATATACAACAGAGTTACAACCAAATCATCTATTTTGCTACTTGGATATACTTTTTCTAATAAGTCTGGTATGTATCTAAGCGTTATTGAAAAACCATCTCTTCTAGAAGCAGCGTCTGGAAAATATGCGGTTTCTGGTTGATCTCCATAAGCTAGAGCAAATCTAGTACACCCTTCCGGTCCTGCAACTTCTGCCATCTCAAATAGCGTACTTACAGCGTCTGTTATCTTTGCATATGTGGGGACATCTCCTAGTTCAGCAACCTTTACAGAAGAAACTACCTTTTTATTTTCCCCCAAAATTTCAACTAACTTAATACCATATTTATTAAATTCAAAATTCGAAAAAGGTAAAGCTATGAAATCGACTTTCATATCATGCGCAAATTGTTCTGCTATGTCTACATACCTCATTATACGTCTTGGATCTACATCCGGTAATTGAGGCAAAACTATCCTTCTCGTCCAAACTTCACAATCAAAGCCTCTACACAGGTTATCGATTTTAGAAGCAAGCCCATAAAGTCGTTTGCTTAAATCTTCAGGTCCGACCTCAAGATTAAGTGGTGCTATATGGTATCCAAGAGCTCTTATAAGCGCCATGATTCGAGGTTAAAAAACCTAGAATATATTTTTTAATTATCAAAGTTTCATCAATTCTGTCACTATCAAATCATGGATTAAGCGCCAGCGGGAGGATTTTCTCAATATATTCGAACCTCCGACCGACGGGTATCTGTCCTTACATTCACAGTTAACAGCCCGCCGCATCCCATTTATTTTGGGCCTAATGACTACCTTCTGAGCCACGCTGGCGTGAAAACATTTTTTCAAATTTGAATATATAAATTCTTTCCCGTTAACCTTTCAGCCGAGGATGGATAATGATACTTTACAAATAGTCCTCTAAATCTGTTTTGTTCATATAACAAGAAAACGCTCAATTTTACGAAGTGTAATGGGGCTTTTACAGAGTGCCTTACCCCCCCTGAAAATCATGAGCAAGAGAAACTTTATACATTGAAGCTCTAGCGCATAAATTGGATGTGGGGCTTAATAATCGAAAGGTTAGAGAAGTACCCTCAAGGCTTAAAGGTAGCGAGAGTTTTAATCGAAAATGGTCTATCTATAAAAAATGGTAAGATATTCTGTAACAATCTCCTGATCTCACCGACCAGTGTAGCAAGAGTTGCTGGAGTTGATCGTAGAACTGTAAGTAACACAATAAAGACTATACAACGGGATAATGAACTACGTACAATTTTCGAAGGCATTAGAAATGCTGGGCATTCACTTAAGGAGGTTGCTAAACACTTGGGCATGGGTGTCGTAGAGATCACACCGGTAGATGCTAGAACCCCTGGAATTCTCGCCAACTCTGCAATTTTACTTTCCGATAGAAACATAAGCATAAGACAAGCAATAGTGGACGACCCAGAACTCTCACCTGAACCAAAACTCACTCTTTTAACTGAAAAGCAGATACCTGGCGATCTTTTACAAGAATTCCTTAAAATTAAAGGAGTGGCCAAAGTCACTGTCTATTAGCTTTAAATCTTCATTTTTAAATTTAAAATGGAAATATCTAACTTTAATTGAAGTTGCCTCAATTTTCGACACAATCTAATTGTTAAAACCAAAGCAGGGCTTTTGAATTAGTAATCATCTCAAGGTCCATATCTGGTATCCAAATCTCATCTTTTTTGGAGTTAACTTCCATAAATACATTTTACTCTTCCTTAGCTTGATATTCTGGCCAAAGTAAAAAAGTTTAATATCTTTAGCGTCATATCCAAAGCTATCAAGTTAAGTTGAAACAAATTACAAAAACACCCTCTGGAATTATAACGGCTATCTTAAGCCCTCTCGACCATGAAGGCAATTTGATCAAAGAGTCGGTTCTCCAACAACTGGAGTTTCAAAAGAATGCGGGCGTTGATGGCATCTTTGCGCTAGGTACCTTTGGAGAAGGTCCGTATCTCAACTTTCGGTTAAAAAAAGAACTGATAGGAATGCTTGCTGAGCACTCAAAG
>JAGTRH010000158.1 GCA_018396795.1 Candidatus Bathyarchaeota archaeon | reverse complement strand
CGAAGAATAAGCGCAGAAGACCTCCAAAAGATAAAGAGTGAGATTCTTCCAAAAGCCGAGGTAGTAATCAAAGATCTTCTTAAAATAGTTGAGCAGAGAAGTCTGGATCCTGAATCCGCGCCAGTTTCTCTAGAGACGTTAATTCAGCCGCTTAAAAGGCATGGGGTTTTATTGGCTTATCTCTTTGGTTCTAGGGCTAGGGGTACTGCCAGAGTGGACAGCGACTATGATATAGCGGTTCTATTCTCTAGTGAGGAGTCATCATTAATTGGAGAAATAAACTTAGCAGTAGAATTGGCTAGCGCTCTTAACGAACCTGTAGACAAAGTTAACGTTGTCTCATTGAATAAGGCTGATTTAACGGTTAAGGCAAGGGTGCTAAAGGAGGGGTCGCTAATCTACTGTAGCGATGAGGAGTTTAAACGAAGATGGGAGCGGAAAACTTTAAGAGAGGTGCTGGACAACTCAGACTTATACGCAATATACACAAAGAGAATGCTTGGGTCCAAACGTAAATAATTGCGCCTCAACAAAGCAAACCTAAAACGCCTAAAATGGACTCAAAATTCCTCCTAGAGCGCTCAACTTTATATGCCCTTAAAGCCTGAATGAGTCCCTCCACATCTATGCGCCCAAACTTTTGGGCAATGGTCTCCGCAACTCTACTTTTAACAAAAAGATATTGGCTTACGGAGGTTACATTGGCCACCTTCCTTTTATCGCTCGCGGTCTCAAAGTCCAATATATGCGCGCTCTCTTCAACATCAACGATTATATGCTTATCAGCCCAGCTAAGCTCGCCATGATCTAAACCAGCAGAGTCAAGTCTCCAGCACTGTTCAAGAATATCCTTCAGTACATTGCTGAGTCTTGAGAATACCCTTTCTTTTTCGCCACTTAACTTTTCAATCCAATCTGGAAAGAGCATTCCCTCAATATATTTCATCATTAAGAGTTTATTCGAATATCCTAGAAGTTGTGGTCCGACGTTGATGCTGTTGGCAATCTGGAGCATTTTAGCCTCATGAGTTATTCTACTAGGATCCGAGTCGGTTCTATAAATCTTTAAAGCCACTTTATATCCGTCTTCAAGAAGCGCGAGAACAACGATACCTGAATATCCCTTGCCTAAAACTGGGACATCTGCGATAGCTTTATTTCCATAGAAGCATACAGCCTTCACGCCTAATTTTCTCATCTCATTGACTCGAGTTTCAAGTTCCTTCTGTTCATATCTAGGATAGCATATAATCTGTCCATATTTAGTATTCATAAGATTCTCCAGCGGAATGATGCGCATAAGAGAAAATCCTCTACCAACGATTTCGTGGAGTGAAGTTGTCTAGAAAAGCCAATGCGGCCTACCCTTAAGATATCTTGTCAAGAAGAATGCGAACTCATGGTTTAAGGAATAAAGGTTCACGACTTCTTCATTCACTAGGATCTCTAGCGAATCTATAAAGGCTTTAGAGACTAGGCTTGCAACACCAAGCTTTCTCCCACCGTCTTTAAGATTTTCTCTCAAGAGTTCAACGGCGTCAGTGTAGCGCCTGCTCCTCTCAACAACAAGTCTATCGCCTTCAATCCTAGGACCGGATAGTACAAGATTGGAGCACAAATGTTTTTCTAAGAATCTTTCACAGTCTTCTACCTTCTCGACTGGTGGCCCAATATGCTTCTTGGCGCTTGGAAGAAAACGCGAAGATAACTCGAGGAGAAATATGTTTACGCTCCTTTCATCGCTCCAAACCTCGCTACGAGTGACCTCAAAATCAAATTGATTAAGCAATTTGATAAGCGCCTTCTGCGACCTGAAGAGTTGCCCCCAAAGTATATCTGGAACGGCTCTTATTGGCCCGGTCTTAACGAATATGAATGCCGAACCCCTAGAGTTCATGGCGCGCAAAAGTTCATCAACCGAATAAGTCTCAGCCACTTCCGGGTAAAAGAACTTTATATCCGGATTCTTAAGGAATATTCTGGAAGCAATTATGAATTCGCTTAGCCTATCAACCCTGACAGCTGAAGCTACATTCCGACCCTTATCAACCGGGTCAATAACTATTAGAGGCTCGTTCCGGAATATCCTCTCAGCCTCCTCTGGGTTCCCATAATGCCCCTCGATATCTATGACCTCCCCCCTACGCCATCTTGAAGCAGCCTCCAAAACCTTCTCGAAAGAGCCATAGTAAAGCGTAAGGAGTTCGCATAAATAACCGCTGAAACCACCAACCTTAATCTCAGCACCATAAACGCCTATGCCGTGCATAAAAGCCTTTAGTAAGCGTATTTCATCTCTTACTTTTTCGCTTATTTTACTCTTAACATAAAGTGTATGGAAGGGTGTCCTATCAACCGAAGACTTAGCCTCACTAGCATCCTTAACCTTAAAGCATGGAACAAAATTCACGGTGAAACCATCAATATAAGCCTCCAAGTAGGGATGCTCAGCGTAAGCCTCTAAGCAGTTCTCACCCGCAACCCTCTTAGCCGCCTCCAAAACTCTTAGAAAAGCATCTCTACCGCAATCTAAAGGGAGCAGCACAAATATATCTATGTCTTTCTCGCCAGCAAGCCAAGTATCCTTAGCTATTGAGCCTTCAATCTGAACATCAGAATCCAATCCAATCCTTAATAACTCGCACTTTAAAGTTTCAACTAAACGTTTGGAAAACTCAAGAGTCTTTTGGCGTTCTACCTCATTTGGAGTAACCCGGCGAAGCGCTTCTTCACAGACATATTTAATCCTTGCCTTCATTTTAGTTCTCATAACTTCAGCCAAAACTTCACAACTCCTACGCTCTCGATAAATAGTTCAGTTAGTATGGTTCTCAAGAAACTCTCAGCGGCAAACCTCCCTTAAATTCGAGTATATTGGTCCTTGCGGTGTCAGAACACTCTTCTTCAACCTTAAACATCTTGCTTTAACGATGCCGAAATCGTAATTCTCAAAATCCCTAATCATCTTGGCTAATTCATCTCTTTTCCTGCCAGTTCTAACGCGGGCAATAGTTAAATGTGGGCTAAATCCCTTATCATCCGGTTTTAGGCCGAGCGCTTGGAGATTAGGTTCAAGTTGATAATATATATTTCTTAATTCATTCGCTCCTTTTCTTATACCAGCCCAAACAACGTTTATGTGCCTCATGTTTGGGAATACACCTAAACCCTTAATCTCAATATCGAATGGTGAGAAAGTAACTTTATTCATCTCGCCATAAACTCTATCAATCATAAAGGATGGAATCTCCCCTAGAAATCTAACTGTTATGTGAATGTTTTCCGGCTTAACTAGCTTAAGATCCGCTCCAGTTTCAAGAAGGACCGACTGAATTCTTTCTAAATTCTTAATAACATTACTATCATCGATATCAAAGGCAATAAAGCTGCGAACCAACTCCAAACCTAATTAACCTCCAAACTAAATCTGTTAAATAGCGGCTGAGAGATAAATCTGTTTTCTCTTTTTCATAAGATGTTTTAGATAATCTTTGTATCCTCTTAAGTTTTAAATAACCTTCGCGAAATATGGGAAATAAAGTGGTGTTTAAGGGTGTCCTCTGCGCAGAGACCACTTATTGTTATAGGTATAACTGGAATGCCTGGTGCCGGAAAGGATACCGTTAAAGAGATTGTGCGTGAGTATGGTTTCCCAGTTGTGGTCATGGGTGACGAAATTAGGGATGAGGCCGCCCGGAGAAAGATCGAACCTACGCCTGAAAATTTGGGTAAAATCATGTTGCAGATTAGGGCTGAAGAGGGCCCTGAGGTTTTAGCTAAGAGGTGTATACCGAAAATTAGGGCTTTGGGCGCGCAAGTTGTTGTGGTTGATGGATTGCGTAGTCCACATGAGGTTAGAGAGTTCAAGAAGGAGTTCTCGAGGTTTAAGGTTATAGCCATACATGCTTCACCCAAAACAAGGTTTAAGCGTTTACTTAGAAGGGGTAGAAGTGATGATCCAAAAGACTGGGAGACATTTTATATGCGTGACCAGAGAGAGTTAAGCGTTGGTATAGGTGAAGT
>JAGTRH010000157.1 GCA_018396795.1 Candidatus Bathyarchaeota archaeon | reverse complement strand
CTCCCGCCGGAACCTACACACTTACAATAACCGGAAGAGATGGCAGGAAAAGCCGTTCGGCAAGTGTGAGGCTCTCAGTCGAGGAGGTATTTTCTCCAGAGCAGCTCTTGAAGTTGGCGGAGGAGAGGAGAGATACTTACGATATGTTATATAAAGTTTTAGATCCCAAAGAAGTTTCTATTCAAATTCAGGAAGAATATGCCAGAGTCTACCGGGACATGTGGGAAGACCTATACGATGTAGCTAAGAGCGGAGATAGCCCTGAGGCGATAGTGGGCATTTTCGAGCTCGTGCTGAATGCGATTTCAAAACTGGACAGAATGGGTAAGCTCCTGTATCTTCAAAATATATTAATACGACCAGAGTTTACTCAGCTGGAAACTTATATAGGCCAGATGCGGGATTTAACAGATAGAGAGATTATCGCTATTCGAAATCGAGATTTCAACTCACTTAAAAACATATATGACCAGGAGCAACGTACTCTCATCGATATTAAAAATCATCTTTCGATACGAGTTAAACCTTCTCTCGATAACTTGATTCGATCATGGGTAGAATACCAAGCACCCATAACCAAGTCAGAGAACATAGGCAAATTAGACGTGGGAGAAACGAACTCGAAAGAGATCATCATACAAGTAGATGCCGACGCTTCATATTTCAATGTCTATGTAATTGAGGGGCTTCCACAATATGGGCCTTTTGACTTTTTATTCCCAAGGGTTGGAGAATACAGAGTAGAGATCTATGATTGGATGAATCGGCTGATCGCTCAAGAAGTCCCCTCTCACATATATCGCAGTCCCCCAAATGCTATGCAACTCCAGATTGGTATAGCGAGCCCCTCTAACGTAGGTGCAGTGCAAATTAGATATGATACTTTAAAATCGTTGATGGAAAATCGTAAGCTCTACGTTAGGATAAAAATCGTATGTTTGGAGAAGCCAAAAGGCCTGTTTGGGTGGCCCTCAGCGACTCCGAGCATCACCTTACTTATCGATATGAGAGCGCCTTCCGAACCAATCGAGCACCCAACAACATATGAAACCTACGCTTATGAGTATCTAAATGGAATTATTCTGACGTTGGACAATGCTGTAAATGCGGAGCAAATATACATAAACAATATGAAACAAAGGCTAAGTTAACGTTTCTTCATTCCCTCTGAATCAAATATGATAACGGAGCAACGAAAATGGTGAGAGAAGAATCGGTTATATGGAAGGCCAGCTACAGGCACTTGTACTATCACCTTTGTTTTTGAAAAAGAATAAGAGAGTTTCCGTAGAAAGTAAATCATTTCAATTAAATGTGGTTGGTGACAACCAGCCTATCCAAAATTGTCTCTCGATAGGACGGCAAATACCGATGCATAAATTAGTGAATTCTCTCCAGCTGGATAGTATTCAGCTACTAATGGGGATACTAGACCTTCTATTCATGTTAGCTCAAGCAAAATACCATGTAACCCCGCCACCGGATGAGCTCATAGATAGTCTAGCAAGAGGAAATGTAGAAAGTCCCATGTCCTTTAAAGACATGTTTCCTGCTACTGGTGGTAGGATAGCAAACCCATTTATATTGGCACAGCATATATCTGGAACCACTCTGTCATATATAAAAATGTTAAAAGTAGGTGATAAGTACAGGGTTTGAATTGAGTTACTCAAATATACCCAACCACCTTCCAGATTATAGCTTCTATATGTGGTATGGTAGGGTAATATCTATTGTGAAATTATCTACGGCATAGAAGTGGTCGATAAAGGGAATTGTGATGTAATTGAGATGTCTGAGGATAGCACTGTGCATCTAATTTGGGTAGGCAACTATGCGGACAAGCTATTTTCATCTGGCAAAAGTAAGAGACACTACTTCGACGTAATACCTTATCAATTTTGTGAATTAAAAGTTGAGTACATCGCATCATTCGAAATGGGACCATTCGGGGGAGGAACCCGTGGAGGGCACTTTTCCAATATTTGATTTTGATAAGTGGCGGTCTGCACCAGATGGTATATTGGGTAATTATGTCATCCAAAAGTCAAACTTTGGCGATTAAAGACAAAAATTATCCTCGGATGACCTGGGATAATTTTACAAGAAATAAGCCAAGAAATAATAATTTGATTAAAAAGATTCAGGACTTGTTCAAATAAGGTTGTTTAATCATAAATGATGCTTCATGGTTCAATTTAAATCTTTCAATCAGCTTTTTCTCACCCTACGGATTGAGGAATTGTTAATGAACCTCTCATCAGGCGTAGGGGAGCTAGGGATTTCCCCGAGGACTATCGGGATGAGCTTAAAGCCGCTAATGAGGACGGGATCGGCCGCCCAATAGACTTATTGAGAACTATATGAGGTTTTTAGCCGTTTTATGCTATCTATTCTATTAGTTTCTAGTTGATATTGAGCTTTTTGTCCCAACCAACCCCATTACTTGATCTTACTTTTCAGATTCAGTTTCGATGAGCCTGAACCTTTTAAGGTTGACGATATGATTCATTTTAGTGCTCTCACAGTTGATCAGGGTAATGGTGATTCATACAACTTAAGCTTACTTTGATGGATGGCTTTTAGATTCGAACAATTTCGCTGAGTTCATTAACCTGACAATTTATAGTACACGGACTATAACCAAAGAAATTCACATAATTACTTGGATTCGCGGGATTGTGTCCATCTGGAGGTCCCCCTAACCCAATCTTGGAATGGTTAGGTTTTTCTATTTTACTATCCCTTACCCCCAAATAAATAAGCCAATACAACACAAACTACCTGTAGTATTATAAATATTAGGGCTTATCTCAAAAGGTCAAGGAAATGCCATACAGAAATCATCCGCCCCTCATCTAATCAACTTCAGAATATAAAACTTTTCCATTAACCCTTTCCAACCTAACGTAACCGCATCGCAATGGAATATCCTCTACTGGGTAAAGTAGGTGATAGAGGATGTAACTGAGCTGAAGTGAATTTAATTTTAATTCTCTGCCGGCTTTTTTAAAAGGAAAATAAATAATATCTGATAATTTAGTTTGATGGCTCTTTTTGATGAAAAAGTTAGTTGTAGAGCTTAGAGGATCATATGATTTATATTTAATGATGAGAGTCTCCTTAACAGCTCTCTTAACCATCGAAGGCCATCCCTGATAAACTGTTCTATCCTTCGTATGATGTCTGTTAGGAACTTGATGAAACTCTGAACTTGCCCATATATATCTATAACGAGGGATTTAGGCAATTTCTTCCTAAGATTAGTGATCTCTCCCTCGGTCGCAGGCGTTTGTTTTTGGCTTATTGACTGGGTCGACGATACTAATCCGCGTAGCGGTATTTGCGCTGCCTGCTCAGGTAGTCCAATTATGCTCTTTACAATAGTGGATTCTAAATCGTTTAGACCCATCTGGATTAAGACATTCCTCATATCCTCGGGTAGACCTTCAGATTCAGTGTACTCTCTTGCTTGGTGAAGCGTTGTAGAATTTAGCTCCGGTAATTGATGCTCAAACTCATTAAAGGAGTTTAACATCTCCCCTAAATGTTCTTCAGCCGCCTTCAGGTAGCCATGAGCTTTTTCAAGGTGCAATATAGCATATTTGATCTCCCCCTTCTCCTCTGCGTCTGAATATCTTGAGAGCTCCACCGACGAGGCTTCGATGAAATACTTGTAGTTAAGCGAGGCTATTGCAAAGTTTTTCTGAGGCCCCTCAGGGAGATCTTGAACAAACTTGGGGATCTGCGGAGGTTCAGGAACACCCTCGTCGAGATAGTTAGTTGGAGGATCTAAAGCTGCATCGTAAGCTGCCCAAGATGCACCTATGAGAGCACCGCTAGCAACAGTTACTACCTTTGGTGCTATTGTAATCCACGCCGGAACCGCGCCTCCTCCGCTTAAAATAGCTAAGGCAATAGCTGCCAATATGACGCCGACGATCGGCAATAACATCGATGCCAATGCCATCCACATCCAAGTGAGAAATGCATCCTTCTTCCATTCAGGTACGTCGATAGAAATCTCTTTACTCTCGGCTAAGACCTCTC
>JAGTRH010000156.1:402-4056 GCA_018396795.1 Candidatus Bathyarchaeota archaeon | reverse complement strand
GCTGGCGTAAGAATAAGTACATGCCCGAATTCGTGGACGGAATACAGACTGTAGGCTATGCTGTTGTGGCCACATATAAAGACTTAAACGGCACCGTGGGCTTCGTGGTCTGGGGCTGGACTGGACAGGACACCTTCTTCGCCTCAGAATGGCTCTGGGATGAAGGGATAGAACAACTCCAGGAAGCTCCATGCTGCGCGACGAGCTTAATCCTCAAGATCGACTACACTGAGCATCCACCTGAAGTCTCGATTGTCGAGGTCCTAGGAACGATCAGCGAAAGACTATGGGAGCACGATGGGGAGTCAAAAGGTGGTCTACACCCAGACCCATAAAAAGGGTAAATAACCCCTTTTTTTCCCTTTATGAGATTTACGTAATCTTTCAAAGAAAAATTTAGGCTGAATAAAGAATTATGATTTCTCTAGTTTTTGTAGTAGAGCTATTTGAACTATGCAATACTCATTGACTATAGGTACTTTACTTAAGATTTTATCCAATTTTAATAGGATCTTTATGAGAAAGGCAGGTAATCTATGTTTTTCTGAGAATGCTGGTGGAAAGTAACATGTCAATATGACCTTTATTTTTTGGCATCCCGCCTCTAAAGCCCATGGAATGATTGTCCTTAATATCTTCATCTCGTGTAAATGGCCTTTTCCAGGCTCCATGAATGGATCTCCTAACTTTATGAAGCCGAGTCTTCGAGCTAGATAGTGGAAGAAATTCTCACCCGGAACCGTTAGTAATATGTACCTGTTACTAACCCTTATAAGCTCAAATAGGACGGCCTTCGGGTTCAATGTATGCTCCAAAACCTCTGAGCACAAAACCATGTCAAAAGAGTTATTCCTTAAGGGTAGATTATGAGCATCTCCCAAGACCAGTAGACAATCGGGAACATTTCTCTTCGACTTAATGATATAGTTTTTTGCAATATCCAGCCCGACCACATGAGAAGGCCTTAAGTAACTCATTAAACATCTCATATAATATCCCTCAGCGCACCCGACATCCAAGAGATCTTCAAAAATGATACTCCTGGCGATCTTTAAGGTCTGTTGAAGCCGGGTTTCATGCCAATATCTACCCCAAGGACTTCCAAAATACATAAGCCTCTGATGGTCCTCCAACTCCTCAGCCTCTCTTTCATACTCCTTAATCTTTTTCATAGAAGCTCACCTTTATCAAAATTCAATCTTTTAGTTAAATTTCCAATATATATATATAACGAAAGGCAAAATCAGTCGAGCTTAAAATTCAACATTTTTTATAGAGAACAATTAAAAAATAAGAAATATGTAAAACCTTTAAAATAACTAAAAAACGAATAATAAACTCCTTCTTTATTTAAATTGAGACCGAATAAGATTTGAACATTTTTCAAAATTGTCCCTTTACCTCTAACCCACTCCATCAACGTATTTCCAAGCTCCGAACCTAGACAAGTAATATTCCATCCATTTAATCTTCCCCTAGACTTATATTTCCCTACATTTTGAAAGACAGCTTGGTATACTCTAACACAGGCAATGCCAAAACAGAAGGGAGTAATCTAGGTCTTGAGTTTTCCTCTCAGGGATCAGGGGGGAGCTCGTCAATTTAAAAACACAGAAGTTATATTCATGGAATTATTTACCTTCAATTTCTGCTAACTCCTTTCCAAAAAAAGATTAATATGGATAATTCAATTACGTACCTTACCGGTACATTAAAGTGGGCTCAGTAGATCTAAACCAATGGGATTTGGCTGTGGTCTCTGGAGTTCCTCTAGTGAGACCTTTCCTGCTTAGGTTGAGGAGGAGGGCTCTCCGCTGCAGGGCCTGGTTTAAGCTGGAGGTAGAGGACCGGAGGTTCCTGGATCTTGTTATTGCCACTGTTGAGAGGGTGAGGAGCCTCCTCCTCGCCGGAGTCTTGAAGCCTATCCTCGGAAAGCTGATGAAGGCTATGGGCGGCTTCCAAGAGTGGATGGAGGCCGTCTACGGTAGGGTTGGGTACTGGATGATTGTAAAGGGTCGATACCAAGCCCTGAAGCTAAGCCAAATAGCTCAGGGCTGGGAAAATAGGCTGGCAACAGATTGGGCCAAGGATCTTGGTTTCATAAGGTACTTGGCGGTTATGGAGTTGAATAGGTCGGGATTCAGTTCTTAAATGAGGGTACCGACTAGGTTGAGCTTAGATTGACAAAACTAGGGGATAAAGAACATGCTTACTTACAATGTGGTGAATCTATGAAAACCTTTACACTAATGGATATAGTGATATTCAGGATGAAGAGGGTGGAATGAAGGCTGCAATAGTTCTAGGAACAAGGCCTGAGATAATAAAGATGACCCCTGTAATAAGAGAGGTAGAGAAAAGGCACATAGAATTCTATATACTGCACACGGGGCAGCACTACTCAACTAATATGGACAAAGTCTTCTTCGAGCAATTAAAACTCCCAGAGCCAAGATATAATCTAAAGGTAGGCTCAGGATCTCATGCGGAGGAGACGGGTAGAATTCTTAAGGGAGTGGAGAAGATACTTCTAAATGAGAGGCCTGATATCGTTCTTGTCGAGGGTGATACAAATTCCGTGTTGGCCGGGGCTCTCGCAGCTGTGAAGCTAAGGATATCTGTAGGGCATGTTGAGGCTGGATTGAGAAGCCACGATAGGGGGATGCCGGAGGAGATAAACAGGATAGTAGCGGACCACATTTCGGACTACCTCTTCGCCCCAACGGAGAAGGCCAGACAAAACCTTCTCAGAGAAGGATTAAATGATGAGAAGATCTTCGTGACCGGAAACACTATTGTAGATGCCGTATACCAGAACCTCTATCTTTCGGAGAATCTTGATGACATACTTAATGATCTAGGGTTGAAGGAAGGAGCATACTTCCTTGCCACTGTTCACAGACAAGAGAACGTCGACAACAAAACGAGGTTCACGAGAATACTGGAAGGTTTGAGGCTCGTTCAAAAATACTTCAATATGCCGGTAGTCTACCCGATACACCCTAGGGCGATGAGGAGGTTGAGGGAGTACGGCCTGGATGCGGAGGGGATAACCCTGATGGAACCGATAGATTATCTGAGCTTCCTTAGACTGGAGAGCAGGGCTAGGCTCATATTCACGGACTCCGGCGGGGTTCAGGAGGAGGCCTGCATATTGAAGGTTCCCTGCGTGACATTAAGGTACAATACCGAAAGGCCTGAGAGCCTGGAGGTTAGAGCAAACATCCTGGCAGGAACAGAACCGAGAAGCATATTGGAGAAGGCCAAGTTGATGATCAACGCTGAAAGGTGTTGGCCAAACCCCTTTGGAGACGGGAGGGCTGCAGAGAGGATAGTAGAAGTCATAGAAGAGAAAATCGCTTCTAAGAGGTGAAGTGGCTTATCTAAAATCCATGTTACGGGTGGGCTTGGGTTCATTGGATCGCACCTTACTGGGAAGCTTGAGTGGCAACATTATCTTGCTCTGCAACCTTAGGCATTCAGAAAGTTCTAAATCAATAAAATGACTCAGAATTAATTGATGTGCTAACTTTTGGATAAAACAGGCGCGGGAAGAGTTGCCGTAATCACCGTGATTATTGGGTTTAGAGTTTGAATATAAAATATGTTTGTTAGATCGAGCAAATGGGTTAAAATAGAGAAAAGGATTTATTT
>JAGTRH010000156.1:0-392 GCA_018396795.1 Candidatus Bathyarchaeota archaeon | reverse complement strand
ATTTAATCAAGAATTTAATAAACATGTTGCATTTAATTAAACTTAATCTATTATCCTCTTTAAAGATTTTATTCAAATTTTGAGTTATTAGGGAGATATTAAATGAAATGTATTGTGGTTTTACCATGTTTTAATGAAGAAAATAACATCTCGGACCTCATCGTCAATATTAATAATTCTCTTAAAGATTTCATACAATATCAGATTATTGTTGTTAATGATGGCTCAACAGACAACACTGATACTATATTAAAAGAACTTTCCCAAAAATATCCTTTGAAAATACTGAAACATCACAAAAATAAGGGATTGGCTGCTGCCTTAAGAACGGGACTAATGGCAGCGGTAAAATATGCTTTAAATGATGATGATTTCATTGTCACAATGGATGC
>JAGTRH010000155.1 GCA_018396795.1 Candidatus Bathyarchaeota archaeon | reverse complement strand
CACATACGCTGGAGTTGCCAATATTGTAGCAAATGTATCATGGGCTTTCGCTATAGCGCTTGGGATAATCCTGATACCGATCGCGTATACCATCGCTAAGAAAATGTCAAAGTAAAAACCAATCGCCGCTATTTTTCCATTTCCCAAATTTTTTCCTGTATAACCATAAAAATGTTAGTATTATGAAAAATTAGGTTACGTTGAGGATGATGTTTGTGATGGGATCGTCATCCCTTCCAGAGTCCGAGTGCTAAGCCAATAATGAATGTTATGGAAGAGTATGGGAGGACATTTTGGAGGCTGCTGCCTAAATCTATTATTTTAGGCAGGATTTTCATCGCATTATCAAAGATATCTTGAAAGGTAAAGCTGACAAATCCCGTTACAACCAGAATTATGGCTAAAGCTATTATAGCGAAAGCCAATTTCACGGTGCGCTTCAATATTAAGCCCACAAGCAGTCCAATGACGAATGGAACGGCTAATGGAACAATCCAGGCGATTTCCGGAGGAACATACGTAGGCATTCTGAGCACTCCAATAAACAAAAGAGTTAAACCTATTTAAAAACGTTAAGATGCTGAATAAGCCGCCTAGAAGCAAACTTATTAAAAATGTTAATCCTATTAGTTATTAGCATTTTCAGATCGTACGTCCTTGTATCTTTGGGTAATTTTTAAACAACAAGCAAATCTTTCGGCATTTTCGTAAGAACTTCTTTTTCATCCTCTGTTACAAGTATGTCATCTTCAATCCGCACTCCAAATGAGCCATGCAAATATATTCCAGGCTCGACGGTGAACACCATTCTGGGCTTAAGCGTAGTCTCATTTGTCTGGGTTATATATGGTTCCTCGTGAACCTCTAGTCCTAAGCCATGTCCTGTTCTATGGGTGAAGAATTCGCCATAGTCCGCCTCCTCAATGACACCTCTGGCTTTTCTGTCGACTTGACATGCCTTAATCCATGGTTTTACAAAGTCTACCGCGTTTTCCTGAGCCTTCAAAACTACGTTATAAACTTTTCTTTGTGTCTCATTAATCTCGCCCACGAAAATCGTTCTGGTAATATCTGCGTAATAGCCTTTATAGGTTACTCCTACATCCATTATTACGGCATCGCCTTTCTTGATTTTTCTGTTAGAGGTGCTGCCGTGAGGCAAAGCAGAGTTTTCACCTGAAAGCACTAGGCAGAAAGGTACAGATTCGCCGCCTAACTTGATCATCTCCTTCTCGATCTCGAATGCTACGCTTAGTTCACTTACCCCAACCTTAATGGATTCTATTCCGGTCATGACTCCTTCAACTGCTATATAGGCCGCTCTCTTCATAAGCTCAATTTCGCCCTTAGATTTTATGCTCCGAAGCCAATTAAGAATCGCAGAAGCCTCCTTAACATCTAGAGACGGATCCGCTTCCTTGATCATCCTATAAAATTTAAATGGAAGAGAATCTTCAACGCCTAGGGTGGCTTCACTTAAATTCAGCTCATGTATGGCTTCGCCAACAGCTCTCCTGGGTCCCTCAGCATCAGTATAGCTCCTTATATCCTTGAAGAAGGATAGTTTCTTAGCTTTCTCCTCCTCTAGTTTAGGAACTATTAGAATAGGTTCCACGGGTTCCGTTGAAATAAAGGCGGACACCAACCTTTCAATGGCAAGCGTTGAAAAACCCGTAAAATAGCGCATATTAGGTTCAGAGGCGATGAAGAAGCCATCAATGCCATGCCTTTCAGCTTTCTCCCTTAATTTTTTAATCCTTTCCTCAAAATCTCTAGTAGACATGCAGATCACCTTCACCTAGACGTTCATATAACTAGGTTCACATGCTTCACGAAGTATCCATATTTCAGCCGTTAATATTTTTTCTGAGGCCGCTTTTGTCTCCTCAGGTTTTTCGTTTCCTCGAATTTTACTTCAAGTTTTTGAGCATCTATAATTACGCCATAGATTTCTCTAGCCATTTCAGCTGATATTAAACCGTTTTTATAGTCTTCGAGAACTAAATTTGGATCGCGCTCCAGGGGGTCACCCCATCCCCCGCCTCCCCCGCTTCTAATGCTGAGGATGTCGCCTTTTCTAAATTTAAAATTAAACGCTCTTCCGCCGTCCCAAGCATCCTCACCGTCCCTTATCACTACTAGATGATTACAGGATCCGTTTGTTCCTCCATTAATCCCCCATGGTGGATACTTTATTCTGTTGATTGAGCAGACAAGCATGGCTTCATCTGTGATTATTCTGTAATCTTTTCTCATGCCGAACCCTCCCCTAAACTTTCCGTGCCCTATGCCTTCTTCTATATTTAGTCTCATACATTCTACTCGTATTGGATACTCTTTTTCTAAAACTTCAGCCGGATGTGCATAGGTTTCGCCGTCAGCTGATGAAACAAGACAGGATTCGCCGTCTCTGTCCATAGCGGCACCCCAGCCTCCAGGATTAGGCTCGCATAGAATCTTATACTTTCCATCTCTCGGATCGATCATGCTTAGGGTTTCACTTACCACGGAGAGGAAATGCCCTGCGGTAAGTCTTGTTGGTATATGCGGCGCTAAAGCCTTCCACACTAAGTCAACAGCGTAAAACATTGTTTCCCAATAGCAGCTGACAGGTGCAGGCGGGATAGCGTTAAATAGGGAGCTTCTCGGAACAATTATGTCGATAGGCTCCAGGTAACCTTGGCTGAGAGGGACATGCGGGTCGGTCACGGCGACAAACGCTATGGCTACTGAAGCGTAGGTTCCTGGATACGTTGTGTTAATGGGCGCTTTCACCTGCGGAGGATTATCCGTGAAGTCGGCTACAAATTTATCCTTTGTTATTTTAACCTTCACTGATATTCTAAGGTCTTCCTCCATACCTTCATATTTCTCTATTCTCTCCTCAGCGAAAAATTCACCTTTAGGCAGTGCGCTCAGGTTCTTCTTCGCCAGCGTCTTTCCCTCATCTATTTTGTTTCTCATCGCTTCTCGAACAATATCGGCGCCATATTTACCGCAGAGTTCACTTATTCTTCGTTGTGCATGTCTTAATGCTGCTGCGAGAGCTTCAATGTCACCATGTACATAGTCAGGGATCCTAGTGTTATGCAGTATTATTCTTAGAACCTCCCTATTCAGTTTCCCCTCTTTGTAGAGGTGCGTTGTCGGAATTATTAAGCCTTCTTGATATATTTCAGTAGAGTTAGGTCCCCAGCTTCCAGGGTTCATTCCTCCCACATCATTGATGTGCCCCTTTATAGCCGCAGTTGCAATCATCTCTTCGTTGTGGAATATGGGTATGACTAGACCGACATCATTTAGGTGCGTCCCAGATCTATATGGATCGTTTATTACGAAAATGTCGCCTGGGCTTAAACCTAGATTCTCTTTTCTAGCATCTTCAAGCACCGCCTTAGCCATGAATGGCATTATGCCTGTGAAGTTTGGGACGCCTGTACCTATCGCGATTAGTTCGCCTTTTTCATCTAATAGGGATGGGGAGAAATCATAGGTTTCATATATTATGCTGCTCTTGGCAGCTCTAACAGCTGTCCAGAACATCTCCTTAACTATGCTTGATAAAGTATTCTTAATTATTTGAACTGATATAACGCTTTTACTCAGGGCTATCAACCCCCGCTTTAATTAGAATAATGTTCCCATATTCATCGTGAATAGCTTTGAAGCCTTGGGTAACGATTACCGTGGAAGTGTCGCTCTCAATTATGCAGGGCCCCTTCAAGATGGCGTCTGATGGCATATTCTCCTTTTTATAAATTGGAACTAAAAATTCTTCACTTTCCATATATACCTCTCTTTCGCCTAAATGGGCGTCTTTAAGTGAGCCATGGACGGCTCTCTTTTCAATATTTGGCGGTGTAACCCTGTGCACTCCGACCACATGAAAATTCACGATTTCAATATTGCCTTTAGGCAGGTTAAATCCGTATTCGTTATAATGCGCTTCATGGAATCTTTCCGCTACATCTTCAACTCTCCTTAATTTACCGCTTAAGCATTGAATCTTTAAGGCATGTGCTTGCCCCTCATACCTCATGTCTAAATACTTCATTATCTCTATGGTTCGCGGATCAATA
>JAGTRH010000154.1 GCA_018396795.1 Candidatus Bathyarchaeota archaeon | reverse complement strand
CCTGTAATAGTAAATTCGATGTCTATTGCTGGAGCTCTGGGTTTCACGCTTTTCCTAATTGGGCATTCAGCCGCCGATTTGTTATGGTTTAGCCTCGTAGGCTATTCCATTCATAAGGGCAGAAGAATCTTGAGTAAAAAGTTTATTCAAGCAATACTTTTGGTAAGCGCTTCCTTCCTTATAGCATTTGCAGTCTTCATACTCATTTCTTTGCAAGTTTGATGTTAACATGCTAGTTAATATACGTGTGATGGTTAAGCAAAACACTTTTTACTCTAATTTATACTTTATTTTATTCTCTAAAATTAATTTGATAAGCACGGTCGGCGATAGATTTGGCGGCTGAGGAAACGCAGCAGATGCAAGTAGCGAAAAAGAATGCCTTTGATTTGTTAGCGCGCCCCATACGTAAGCTTATTGAGGAGAAGGGGTTCAAGTCTCCAACTGAGCCGCAATCAAAGGTTATACCAAAAATCCTCGAGGGAAAGAATGTCCTCTTAATATCGCCGACCGCGAGTGGTAAGACTGAAGCTGCAGTCCTCCCGATCTTAAATATGCTTATTCAAATGCCTAAGAGAGAACCAGGAATAAAAGTTTTATACATTACGCCCTTGAGGGCTCTAAATCGTGACATGCTTGAGCGGCTGGAGTGGTGGTGCAATAACTTAGACGTTAAACTAGCTGTTAGACATGGTGACACGGATGCAAATGAGCGTTCGAAGCAAGCGAGAAGCCCACCAGATATGCTGATAACAACGCCTGAGACCCTTCAATCTATATTGTCCGGATGGATCATGCGCCGTCATCTTCAGTCAATAAGATGGGTTGTGGTTGATGAGGTTCATGAGCTGGCTGATAGCAAGCGCGGCAGTCAGTTGGCGTTGGCGCTTGAGAGACTTAGGGCTATAACCAGTAAGGATTTTCAGATAGTCGGTCTCTCGGCAACAATAGGCACACCGGAGAGAGTTGCTCAATTCCTCGTTGGAAACGATAGGCCCATTGAAATTGTAAGGGTTCCAGTTGCCAGATTAATGAGGTTGCATATACTTTATCCTAAGCCTGAAGTCCAAGATTACGAGCTATCATCAATCCTATTTACACATCCGGAAGTTGCAGCTCGGCTCCGAATAATGCGTCAGCTCATTGAGAAGCATAATTCAGTCCTCCTATTCACAAATACCCGTACGATCTCGGAGATCCTTGCGAGCAGATTTAAAATATGGGATGTAAACTTTCCAATCTCTATTCATCATGGATCGCTGGCTAAACCCTCTAGAATTGCTGCTGAAAGGGGCCTCAAAGGAGGCGATCTACGCGGTCTTGTTTGCACTAGCAGTCTGGAATTAGGCATAGATGTTGGCAGAATAGATTTAGTCATACAATATATGAGTCCAAGGCAGGTTACCCGCCTAATACAGCGAGTTGGTAGAAGTGGGCATAGGATTGGTCGTATGGCAAATGGTGTAATCATAACAATGGATTCAGATGACGCCCTAGAAGCCATGGTTATAGGTAGAAAAGCTTACATGGAAGAACTAGAGCCAGTGGACATACCTGAGAAGCCATTTGATGTATTAGCGCATCAGATAGCGGCCTTCCTAATGAAAAGAAAACGCTTGGAATTTAATGAAATATACGAGGTTTACAAAAAAGCGTATCCCTACAGAGACTTAACGATGGATGATATAAGACGTGTTCTGGAGTATATGCATAATCGCTTCCCAAGGCTTGCTTGGGTCTCGTTTGAGGATGGCGTAATCCTTAAGCCACGCAGAACAAAAGCGCTTTTCGAGTACTTCTTCGAGAATCTCTCAATGATACCGGACGAGAAGCACTACCTCGTTATTGATAAGGAGACGGATACGGCTGTCGGCCTTTTAGATGAAGCATTTGTAGCCGAATATGGTAAGCCTGGAGTTAAGTTCATAATACGAGGTAGTCCATGGAAGATAGTGGGCGTGGATGAGGACAAGATACATGTGAAGCCTGTTGATGACCCAACAGGAGCGATACCAAGCTGGGTTGGCGAGGAGATACCTGTACCCTTCGAGGTTGCTCAAGAAGTAGGCGCAATCAGAGCTTTTGTGGAAGAGAAGCTAAAGGCGGGTCTCACCCCGGAAGATATAGCTAAAGACCTTTCTAGGAGGTATCCTACTGATGAAAAGACAACTCTGGATGCCATAGCTGAAACTGTTGAGCATGTTAGAAAGGGCTATCCGGTCCCAACCGATAAGCGTATAACCGTTGAGGAATGGGAAGACTTTATCATACTACACTGCAACTTTGGCTCACTGACTAATAGAGCTCTAGCCCAACTTATGGGCCATATATTATCCGAGATAACAGGTTATTCCATCGTTGTTCAGCACGACCCCTATAGGATATTCATTCAAACGATGGGCGAAGCTAAAATTGAAACCGTTCTCAGCATTCTTTCAGATCTTAAAAATGCAAGTGAGGATATAATTAAAGAAACAATGACTAGAGCCGTGGTTAAAACTGGTATATTCAAAAGGCGCCTAATACATGTCGCTAGGCGGTTTGGCGCAATACAAAAGTGGGTTGACTTCGAGAGTGTAAGCCTTAGAAACCTGATGAAAAGCTTCGAGGACACAGTAATATATGAGGAGGCTTTGAAGGAAGTTTTCACAAAGGATCTTGATCTTAAAAACCTTGTTAATGTTCTTGGCATGATGAAGCGTGGTGATATAAAAATTGTTAGAGTTGAAACTCATGGTGAAGCCACTCCAATAGCTCGCGTTGGAATAGAACGTGTGAGCATGAAGACGGACCTTATACCATCTGAAAAGATGCAAAGAATTCTAATAGAGTCGGCTAAGGCTAGGCTCTTAGATGAGACTAGGACATTTATTTGTACTGAGTGCTGGGACTACATTGAAATGGTAACTATCAGAGATCTCCCGGAAAAACCATTGTGTCCAAAATGCGGTTCGCCAAAGCTCGGTGTGCTTGAAGCTGAGGAGGATGAAGCCTACCCGCTGATAGAGAAGAGGGGCGAAAGGCTGACTAAAAGTGAGGAGTATCTTAAAGAAGAAGCGTTGGAGACCGCGAAATTAGTATCAAAGTACGGTAAAGCCGCAGCAGTAGCCCTTTCAGGCAAGAGACTTAGATTAAACGATGTTAAAGAAATATTATCAAAGGAGAGTTATCTCACCGACAGATTTTTTGAGTTAATAATTGAGGCTGAACGTGAAGCATTAAAGAGAAGGTTCTGGTGAAAAAGCGTAAGGTAAAAATAACTCTTTGGCAATTAAACTGAAAATGTAAGAGGTGGATTAATTGTTCATATCACCCTTCGTGGCATCACCTGAGCCTGTTATACGTAGACTCCTAACAATGGCAGAATTAAAACCTGGAGAAATATTTGTTGATCTAGGGG
Organism: Candidatus Bathyarchaeota archaeon; assembly: GCA_018396795.1. Next base: position 692 of record JAGTRH010000154.1, on the reverse strand, counting down.
CTGGAGATGGTAGACCAGTGATAATGGCTGCTAAAGAATTCGGCGCCTTCGCTATTGGCATAGAGTTAAGGGAGGATTTAGCAAAGCAAGCAATGAAGAAGATAACTGAATTAGGCTTACAGGATAAAGTTAAAATAATACATGATGATCTCTTCAACGTTAATATAGGAATGGCTGACGTTGTCTACTTATACCTTACGACTAGTGCAAACGAGAAGGTAAGACCGAAACTTGAAGCTGAGCTTAAAAAAGGAGCAAGAGTTGTATCACACGATTATGAAATAATAGGTTGGAAGCCGGCTAAAGTTGAACGTTTCTCTGAAAGTTCATTTCTAGGGTTCCCAACTCATACTCTATATCTCTACAAAAGATAGGAGAACCATGCAATTTAAAAATTAGAAAATCTAAGTTCCATCTGAGAATTTATGGCGGTTCTTTTTAAAATGTAATGAAAGCAAACTGACTGATCTAAAAAAGGAGAAAAGACGAAGTCATCTATGGAAATTTAAATTAAATTTATTAATCAGTTTTTTCCATTTTCTCCAGAAAAGAGAGGATTGCTAAGGGAGACATTAATGGTCTTCATACCGTGGAGTCACGTGAATTCCTGGCGTTGCAACGGATGCGGATTGTGTTGTAAAGAATTTGAGGTAGTTTTAACGTTTAATGAGTGGTTATATATAACGAAGAAA
>JAGTRH010000153.1:3164-4180 GCA_018396795.1 Candidatus Bathyarchaeota archaeon | reverse complement strand
CGATATAGAAAGTGAAGAGGCTATAGAGGAAACCCTTAACAGTCCAGAAAGGGCTGATGCTCTGAAGGATGAGAAGCTGATGAACTTTTTTAAGCAATATTTTAATGTGATGAGGTGCATCTATATACCAATATACTCAGTCAAGAAATAAGTGGGGAATAGATAATCCGATCTGGATAAGCGCATATTCATTTCTGTCACTAAACTGGTCAATTTATGATTTTAAAAAAAAAACTAGGATATGAACCGGCTCTAGGAGGTCCCGGCTTGAACATCGCTAATAACGATGTGGAATGATGTAACTTTATAATAGGATCGGTTCAAGCCTTAAAGGATCGAAATGAAATAATATGCCGACTACTTTCCATACTGGCTAAAAAAGGTTGATTGGGATGCTCATGAAGTCTAAAACTCGCTTATTTCATTCTAAGCCTGACATAACACGGCCCACATAGAATTCGATCAGCATCATAAATCTGAGCCCTTTAAGTCCCAGGAGAAGCATGCACCATATCTTATATGACGAATGCAACCTTAAATTAACGAAGCCCGTGTTCGTGCAAAAACTTATAAACAATCATTTATAATTTAATCATAGTGTGATGTATCTTGAAAATAATCGATTGTCACACACATATAGGATACTCTAAAGTCTTCGACGTAAACATTTCAGAGAAGGAGCTATTTGATGGAATGAAGAAGAACAACATAACAGCCGCTCTAGTGCAGCCTTTTCCTGGGGCGCCAAACGTGAAGGAAGTTCATGATCGAATAGCTAAATTAAGCGAGGAGCATCCAGGTAAAATTTTCGGGATCGTGAATCTCTACCCTTACATCGATGAGGAGGAGTATAAAGCTGAGCTAGAGAGGTTAGTAAAGGATCACGGCTTCGTAGGCGTAAAAATTCACACAGGCGGACATGCCGTGAATCCTTCTGGAAAGGTTGGCCTAATGATTTTTGAGATGGCTAAGCGGTTAAATATACCTGTTATGGTTCATTCTGGACAGGGCGGGCA
>JAGTRH010000153.1:0-3029 GCA_018396795.1 Candidatus Bathyarchaeota archaeon | reverse complement strand
GTGGCAAAACTCTGTAAGAACGTGTACCTGGAGACTTCGTGGAGTGGGATCTTAGAAAAGTTATTATTTACGCAGATAATTGGACCTGATAGGATATTATACGGCTCTGACTTCATACATATCAATGCGGCTGTGGAACTTTTTCAATATAGGTCGCTGAATCTCTCAGACGAAGATTTAGAAAAATGCCTATTTCATAACGCGAACAAGATCTTCAAGCTTAAGCTATAATGTCGAAAGAAAAGCATGATACTATGACGTTAAAATATGGGTGTATCGATCTATAACTAATCCACTAATATTTTATTTAAAATTCCTTCCCAGTTTACATGCTCTTCTATCATTCGTTTAATTATTTCACCTTTCTTCTGTAGGAATGTTGGGGTAACTATGTCAGTTACTTTACCTATTTGCACCATCGCTGTGAACTCGTCGAGCGAAGTTGATAAAATTGGAATTGTCATCTCATCAGCTTTATTTATTATCTTATCGGTTGGATGCGAGTTACCGCACATTATTATGGCGCTTAGATCTGTTCCCATAGACTCTAAAATCAGCTCCGTTTTATCTCCTCCCCTCATCATGGTCTGATTTAAACTTCTCTTAAACCAGTACACTAGTCCCGCCTCTGAGTTCATATCCGTAACGAGAAAGTCCCCGATAGATCTATCTAGACACCCCTTTCCAGTTAAAATCGTTGCCTTTAATCCTTCTACAACATCTTTAACGGTCGGTATTAACTCTAATTTTTGTGGGATAACCCCATAAACGTGAATTTTAAATCTTCGGAGGGCTGGGATAATCATCTCTTTAGTTTCTTCGATCTTGTTGACAGGAACAGAATTTATGATTAGCCCCGTAAAATCCGTTCCCTCGTTAATGAAAAGATCTCGGTAATGGATGGCTGTTTCAACTATTCGATTTTCACCGTATTTAGTAATAAGGATTGACTTTGAATTTAATAGAGCTGAGATTCTATCAACCATTAATTTGTATCGTTCTGAAAGCTTTGATCCTTCGATGAGTATTATGTCGTTTAGACTTTTAATGGATTCATATGTTCTTAGAATTTTCATTTTGGCGATATTTGAATCTATGTCCTGAAATATGGCGCCGCACACACATTGGACGATGGGGGAGATTTCTTCAGGAGTGTTCTCTAAGCCTAGCGCCTCCTTCATCGCGATGACATCGCTATCGATGATTTTTCCATTTTTATCTTTAATGCCAATGGAGAATGGTTTAAAATAAGAAACCTTGAAGTTATTCTCTTTAAATTTTTGAACAAGCCCAAAAGAAAGTATGGTCTTGCCGCATGATTTAGGTCCGTCCATATAAAGAGATGAAGTCACAACAATACACCGTTTTAATTTATGGCCGAGATTAATCCGTCTTTGTATACTATACCAATTATATTTTAAGTTTGTTTTTAGACGTTCTCTAATTATCTAGGAGATTTGATGACCGTCTTTATCTTATCTGAAAGCCTTTGAATTAAGCCTGATAAACCTGCTGGGGCGAATATAATTACAATGATGAGGAGTATGGCAAGCACGATTCCAAATGGGTAAGGATTTCCTCTACTGAAGAATATTTCATATAATATTGATAAGAGGACAGCGCTGATTAGAGGACCTCCAAAAGCGCCCCTTCCACCTAGGAGGCCCATAACAGCTGTATTTAATGAAACGGCTGGATTAAAGGCACCGTCGGCGTCAATGTATCCATACCGCGCGACAGTTGTTGCGCCTACTAGACCCATGAAGAATGAGGTTACGAAAAACGCAAATAATTTGTAGTATAATGTGTTTATACCGCAGGCTTGAGCAGCGTCTTCATCATCCCTAATACAGAATAACGCGAGACCGATTTTAGCTTCTCTTATATAATAAACTGTTATAACAGCTGCAAGCGTAATTCCAATTATCGTGTAATATATTAATAGAATATCCTGTACGGGTAGGGTGCGTCCAACTTTACCAGCGAACTGATGCTCTAAATAGTACACCAAGTTTCTCAAAATTTCACTAAGGGTAAAGGATGCGATTGCGAAATAAGGGCCTCTAATCCTAAGTAATGGCAACCCAAGGATAATAGCTATAAAGCCGCAAATCAAGCCAGCTATCACTACTGTGAGATGGAACGGGAGTCTCCAGAAAAGCAACGCTGCGATATAACCTCCTCCTCCGTAAAAAGCTGTCGCCCCCAGGAATAGGTACCCTGTATAGCCGGAAATCACATTCCAAGCCGCTACAAGGCAGATGTATGTTAATATTGTTATTGTCAGGTATGTATAATATCCAGGTAGGATGAAGGGTATGATTACTAGCCCAATTAATGGGATGATGACTCCGACTATTTTTCTTAGGTTAAGCATTTTTCTCTATCTCCTAAAGAAGCCTCTTGGCTTAAAATACAGGACTAGCAGTAGGACGGCGTAGTCTATGGTAACCCTTAGAGCAGGTGAGAGTATGTACACGCCTATTGTTTCAAGTATACCGATGAGCAATCCTCCGACCAGAGATCCCTTTAGACTCCCCACACCACCAATGATGATTATAACCCATGCAATTAAGCAATAATACATATTTATTGTGGGGTAAACGCTCCAAAATAAGCTGTAACAGGTTCCAGCGGTCGCCGCGGTCACGAATCCTACAATATGGGTGATTAGAGTGACTTTTTTCATGTCAACTCCAACGAGTGGTGCCGCATCGGGGTTTTGAAGAGCGTATTCTACGCTTTTCCCGATTTTTGTCTTTCTTAGAAATATGAAGATGAGCGCGAATGAAATTGATGAAAGAATTAAAATCAACAACCTATTCATTTCAATACGTATCTCCCATAATGAAAGAATCTGAGGGAGGTATCTGTAGTTTCTTTGAATCGTTGTCCATGATAAGCTAGCGAAGTTTAGAGCCCACATCGAAACCGCGAAGGTAGCGATTAGAGTTGCCATCTCGAATTCACCCCTCGTCTTCGATCTCCGCTGCAAAGGTATAGTTATGGTGAAAAATATTAGAACTGCC
>JAGTRH010000152.1 GCA_018396795.1 Candidatus Bathyarchaeota archaeon | reverse complement strand
GTTTATCCATAAGGAACCAAGAGATAAATTTATAAAGAAATCCCCCGTATCTTTTTCTGTGACAATTCCTTGGATGATTCCTCAATTGGTTATACTGCCAGAGAGTTTTTCCTTCTTAGCGATCCTTGGATTGTTCTTAACAGCCATAATGGAGATACGACAAGGTCATATTGGTAGAATAGATATAGCGTTAAACGTTTTTCTCCTTTGGCAAATCTATTACCCCAAGTGGGCTATGCTTTCAGAATTGTTTCAATGGTATTTAAACATTAGTACTCCCTTTGCCATAGTAGCTATTCTCTCATATTTGATCGAAGAATCTCTACCCACAGAGTTCTATCGGTTCGCACTTATATTATATGGTTCTCTGACAATACTATTCATCATAATCTTTCTCGATATGGCATTTAGAGCTATTTATATACCCACTTAACCATCGAACTTCTAAACCGAATTAGTTAGCGCGCGCGGTTTATTACCGGAGGATTAATGGGATATCTCATGCTACGGTTACTAAAAAAGGTATCTTAGTAACTTAGATTAAACCTTATACTGAGTAATAACAATGACGAGGTCAATAAAATTTAGAAAACGATACTAAATAGAGGTATCTAGGAAAGGCTCGAAAAACATTACGTGAGGCTATCGAATGGTTAAGAAAGTTAAAGAAAAGCTAAACAGCATATAGCGTGCGAAGATTTTGAAAATTCTACTAGATATAAGCAAAAGGATTTAAAGTTCTAGACTAATTATAAAAATGATAGAATTGGATAAGAAAGTATTGATAGTAAAACCTTGATAGAATACGGGAAAAAGTTAAAGGAAGAAGTTGATTCCCAAAAATATCAAACTGACCTAAGCGGAGATAAATTGAACAAAGATGAGTGTAATCCAATAAAGAACCTTTTAAAGTTTCTTTTTGGAGTAATTTTTGACCAAGGCATCCCTTGGAAACGAGCATGGAAAGCTCCTACAGGTTTAGAAAAACGCTTAAAGCATCTTGATATCAAGCGAATCTCTAATATGGAAACCAGTAAAAACATCGTAGCAGCTCTGGTTGAAAACTTCAACAGAAGATGGAAACAAGCTACTGAACTTTAAACTTACTTGTTCCACGTGCTAAGGACTTATTGGATAAAACTTTTAAAGACCATAAGAAGTAATGTTATAGTAATATGCCCTACAAGCAGCTTCCAGAATTTGTTAAAGGAAGAGTTAGAGAGATTTTAGGTAAGCATGGAGAAGTAAATCAAGCTCCCTATTACAGCTTCATAAGAAACATTCAAAGTAGTGCTGTCAAAAACATATGACGATTTAGAAAAGGTCGTCTCAAAATATGTGAATGAAGGTCTTAAAAGAGGAGCCTTTGAAGAAACAGTGCCACCGGTCAGGTCTGATTTATGGATGAGAAAAAGAATAACAACTTAATCAATGACATTGGCGATATCAAACGCTGCTAATTCATTTTAGATTTTGTTGCTTAGCCCATTTTAAGAAACTTTCAAGGGCCTTCCTTACCTCGTCGAGCCTTCCGGCGACGTCAATGACTTCTGAGACGAAGTTCACGACATCGCCTGAAACCTCCACATCGGTCGTTAATGAAACCTCAATCTCCTCATACCCATTCGGCCTATAGCAAACATCATAGTAAGTGTTATCAACTGAAATCGGTTCAGTATCTATGAGCTCGCTGAGGGTATCTGGCCAAACCGCGTAGACTTGGATAGGAGTTATCTTTAACCCAGACTTTTGTATCAAATCAATCAGTGAGGCGAGGACATCCGCCAGCAATTCAGAGTTGCGAGCTATTTCTTCAAGATTAGAGCGGTTAAAGAGGTAATCAATTATGTTCATTCTTTTAGCCTTCGGAGCCTCAATCACCTTCTCCAGAGAAGCGTTTCCAACAATCTCCTCCAAGAGTAGGCCAATAGGAATAGAAAGGCTGTAGATCCTCAGGAAATTCTTCGCCCCAGCCTTCCGCATCTCCGCCCTGACGAATCTAGATATTTTAAGCCAGTAATCCTCACCGGTTCCCTTCCTGTTCATAATCGCATAGTTTACATCTATCATCAGATCCCAACCACCATTGGCAGGTTTGACGATTACAGACCATCTTGGAAGACCCAGTGCTTCCTCCAACAGATCCCGGATGATGAAGGCGTCATCATCAATTCCGAAATGGTGCGCGATTTCTTCTCTAGCCTTTATCCACTCTCCCCAGAATTCCTTAATCGCCAGGATCCTCTCAGAAATCCCCTTCACCCTGTCCTCCCCGTGAGACAACACGTCATAAGTGATTGTTGCACAGAATTCCTTCGGGTCTCTATACTTTACCCCTTCCCTGTTCAAAAGCTCACGAGTAGTGATGCCAATCTTCACACCGTATTTACTCCTGATCTTTTTCACGATATCTGAAAGCCTGCTTAACAGGAGATGGGTAACCGGATATTTCGCCGCAAAATCTTTGTCTAAAAGCCCTATTCTACCCCTTTCGTATCTTATTTGCATTTCATCATCTAAATAGATGTCCTCCGCGAGAAATCGCTCGACCCAAGCCAAGCGGCGGAGCCCCCTGTATCTCTGGCCAAGCAAATCTTCACTAATTATCTTGAAAGTCTCAACAGCTATCCGCCGCCTTGATGCGTCAAACTTCGGGTCAGTAATCCATAACACGGAGAACAATGGCCTGCTCAACTCGTCTGATCTCCACAATTCTTTTAGAACAGAGGGCTCCTCATTTCTCGAAAGAACCTTTCTGACTTTTTCACTGTATTTCTCCAGCAATGGGTACTCGCGAAGCAAGATCGCATCCCTATGTAATTCATATTCCACCCCGGTTGCATCAGTGGCTAAATCCCTAATCTTACCCATGGTCGAGGTCCAGAAATCATCCGCCATGCCCGTCGAGCCTCGTTTAAGATAAAATACCGATCGTGTTCATAAATGTAGCGTATGCTTTGCTACAGTCATCTTTCTTAGAATTGGTACGTTAATACTCAAGCACTAACAGGCTTTACCCTATGCTCAAAGACTCTGTCTCTGCTGTCTACGTAGCGTATCGCCACTGTTCCCGGCTGCTCCTCCCTGATTTCCTTGACGGTGCCCTTAGTTTCACCGTAGTCTATCGCCATGCTCGTCTCATAGCCTTTGAACGCTATTCTGAGAACATGGTTCTTAACCTTCCTCCCCCATAGGGATAGTGCTTTAAACCCCAAGTCTAGGCAGGCGGCGTTATGCCTCTCGTTCCACTCCGGCTTCCCAACCTTAACCGGGAACTCCGCCTTACCGATACGCAGGATTCCTTCGCCGCCATGTTTAAGCTCAACCTTAATATGCGAGGGTAAACTCCCCAAAATCTCTCCGACAAGCCTTTCCTCAACAAGCTTCTCAACCCTGACCTCTATCTCCCTCCCAGGCTCGCCGACCCAGCTTGGAGCCATGTACTGGTAGCGTTGCCTCTTTGGATCATACTTCTTCACGATAACCCTCCCCTTAACAGAGATCCTGAAGAAGGACTCCTCGCCGCCAAGCATGCTCCTTATCTCGCTAGCCTTGAAGTAAAGTTGTCTATACTCAGGCCTATAGCCCTCCTCAACCACAGCTATGAGAAAGGCTTCCCTCCCGCTTGAACCCTGCATGGCCTCTAAATATTGAAACCGAGAACAATTATATAAGCATCACCATTTTTATTGTATATTTAACGATCTGATACATACTTCTAAGAAGACTATGAAGTACTTAGGCATTCAGTGGAAAAACTAAATATGCAATTTGCAAAATCAATGTTCTCATTTTCAGATTAAAGAATTAATAACCCGATTAAATACTATTCGTCTTCGTTCCATTGTTTCTCTAACTACTCGCTGTTATGTTTTGGGTTCAATAGCTCGATTAGAAACGCTTCCATCAATCTAGCTTGTCTAACCGTATCAGTTTTCAGAAGGCGAAGCCTGCATTCCTCAATATAGAAGCGTCGAACCTCATTCAGAGACTTATGCTTAGAAAGTTTCCTTGTTAAATGTGATAGTATCTTCTTTCGCCTGTTTTCCCCTTGTAATCCCAGAATAAATCGTGAATTCTTATTCCTAGATAGTGCTTGCCTTTCCCCGCGCAACCAACATAAATGGGACTGTTGCCTTCATATATGACGTAAACTCCTGGGTGCTCTAAACGTAGCGCACAC
>JAGTRH010000151.1 GCA_018396795.1 Candidatus Bathyarchaeota archaeon | reverse complement strand
GACCTCCGGATCAACTACTGCCACATGTATAGTTCCCCTTGGAAAGAATCGACTAGCACGGACTAGTAGGAAAGAACCCATCCTAATATCAAATTTTCTAACTTCGTGGCTTATGTCAACTATATGCACCTCTGGGCATATTGAGAGTATGACTGCCTTCATCTCAGCGACATAAGAGTCCCTTAAACCGAAATCGGAGAGCAGCGTAATTATTAGCCGATTATCCATATTTGATCACTAGTTGTATCCACGCCACATCTCCGCGATAAGCTCACGTGCATTATCTTTGGATACTTCTCTTGGGTTTCTCTGAATCAAACGGGTGAACGTTAGCAGTTTACTGGCAATTTTGTCAACATCATCCTTTGGTATGCCTATGTCTCTCAATCTTTTAGGCATATTTAAATCATCAAGAAGATTTAGGAGTTTATTGAAGATTAATTTTCCTAAATCTTCTGGACTTTTCGTCTTGGTGTCCCTAGTAATATCCATCGCCTCAGCTATGTGTTGGATTTTATGCTGGATCACTGGTGTATTAAATTTAAAGGCGTATGGTAGAGAGAGACCGCAGGAAATGCCATGTGGGATCTTGTAGGTTACTGAAAATGAGTATGCGAGGGCATGCCCTAAACATACCCATGAATTCGCGAACGCTATTCCCGCCATTAGGGATCCTAGGCTCATGCCGAATCTGCTTTTCACATCTCCAGTTTTGTAGGCGTCTGGTAAACATTTAACTATGATTCTAATAGATTGGAGAGCTAACGAGTCTGTTAGTGGACTGGCGTTCACTGCCATCAGTGCTTCAAGAGCGTGGCTTAATGCATCTAAACCAGTTGAGGCTGTTATCTTTTTAGGCATAGTGTAAGTTAACTTGGGATCAACTATTGCTATATCGCTAATCATGTAGGGACTTATTATTGCTGATTTAGCTTCCTCATCCAATAGCGTTATTACAGCGACGCTTGTAACTTCAGAACCAGTACCTGCGGTTGTTGGCATAAGAATCTTTGGTAGTCCGGGCTTTACAACAAGATTTACGCCAACATATTTTCTCATCGGTCCAGAATTTGTTACGGCTATTGATGCAACCTTAGCCATGTCTAGAACACTGCCTCCGCCAACTCCAATAACCAAATTATATTCACCATTTCTAGCAAACTCAGCGATCCTCTCAGCCATTTCTATGCTTGGTTCAGCCTCAACATCACTGAAGATTTCAACATCTAAGTTCTCCGTCAAAAGGTTTCTTTCAACATCCCTTATAATATTAAGCTGCATCAAATTCTTATCGGTGATTAGTAAAACTTCGCTTCCACCTAAAGCCTTAGCTTCCAACCCAATATCTCTTGAGGAGCCAATTCCAAAAATGATTTTCTTTGGGAACTGGAAATTATAGATTCCTTCCATAAATGCATTCAGATTCATAATCCAGTAACCTTCCGGAAAAAATTAAGAGACTTCTCCAGATATAAACATTAATCATGGCGGAAGAGGTTCGTCGCCGTCAATCTTAATGTCTAAAACAACGGTATCGCCATCCCTAACAGCTTTTAATCCATCCACAAGTGCTGAACTAAGCTGACTTGGCCTCTCAACGCTTATTCCTTGGCAACCAAATGCTTGAGCAACATCAGCGAAGCTTGGGTTTCTCAAAATAACTGAGATGAACCTCCCATTATAGAGGTTTTTCTGATTATGCTTTATCGTGCCTAATGCGCCGTCATTAAACACGCATATTAATATTGGCGTCTTCTCCTGAACAGCTGTCGATAGTTCATGCATACTCATATAGAAACCTCCGTCACCGCATATGGCGACAACGTCTTTTTTACGCTCTTTTAGGGCTAGTTTACATGCTATAGCTGCTGGTATAGCGTAACCCATCGGTCCAAAGCAGCCGGATTGAATCCATGTGTATGGTTCATAGATTTCCAGAAATGTTGAGGCCCACATTTTATTGTTTCCAGCATCTATTGTGAAGATTGTTTCCCTACTACACGCCTTTCGAATCTCGGCGCAGAGCCTCTGCGGCTTTATCGGCATCTCGTCTGATGAAGTTTTATAATACCACCGGGTCCTTCTCCACTCATCCTTAGCGTTTTCAATAAATTTAAGCCACTCACAACGTCTTTCCTTTCCGATATCATTTAGACTTTTTGATCTCTCTAGTAATTTGGATAAAACCTTTTTTGCGTCGCCTACAATAATAACTTCAGCCGGATAGTTTCTGCCAATAACTAGCGGATCTATGTCGATGTGAATTAATTTGGCTGCTGGATTTATGTTATTCCATTGTCTAGTGCTCAGGGCTGCAAATCGGCATCCGACAGCTAAAATCAAATCGGCTTCGGATAGAATTTTATCGCTGTATGATGGAGAATGAATGCCTATTCTTCCAGCTGATAGTGGATGGTCCTCCGGAAATGATCCTCTACCGTTAAAGGTTGTAGCAACAGGAATATCTAAATATTCAGCTAGCTCCTTAAGATTCTCGTTAGATCTGCTAGAATAATGCACGCCACCACCAGCCAAAATAATTGGTCTGGAAGACTCTACTAAAAGTTTAAGCGCCTTATCTATAACATATGGATCGCCACAGGGCTTAGGTGGAGAGAGAATATATGAGGTTTCTTTAATAAATCTCTCTTCCTGGTAATCTACAGGCTGAGTCAGCACATCCAGCGGCAGATTTATATGTACTGGTCCCGGTCTACCCCATACCGCTGCCTTAAAAGATTCCTTTAAAATCTCAATTGTTTTCTCTGGCTTCACTAGCATGGTGGACAATTTCGTTATGGGCGAGAAGAGAGCAACATTATCGATTTCTTGGAAAGCTCCCTTGCCTAAGTGGCTTAAGGGTTGTTGACCAGTAAGAACCATCATTGGTGTACTATCAGTCCATGCCGTGGCAACACCAGTTGACAAGTTTGTTGCACCTGGTCCACCTGTTCCGTCGCAGACCCCGATTTTACCTGTAAACTTTGCATATGCATCGGCCATATAGGATGCTGATTGCTCATGTCTAACAAGCACATGTCTTATAGATGAAGAGTAGAGGCTGTCATAAAGCGGGCATGTTTGAGAGCCAGGTATACCAAACATGAAATCTACGTTTATTCGCTCCAAAAATTTGATAATTAAGTCCGCAACTTTCAAGCGTAATTCTCCCCTAACATTAATGCTAGTGTAACTTCATATAACAATTATTCCAGAATAACGATGTTTATCTTTTACCTTAATAATTCCAAAAAAGATAAAATCATCGATGAACACTTTAATACTATTGAAAAAGTGTTGAGTATGGCAAGTGAAAAATATAGAAGATTTCTTGAGGTTGAATCAAAAAAGGCTCCTATTGAAAGGAAACAGTCAGATGTTAAGGGGCGCCTCTGGGTGTCGTGGGGCGAGAGTACGGATAGAGTTGTAATAGAGAGGGGTTCATCAGATATTATCGACTCTATATATTTCGGTGAGGAGCTCTCAAAAACCGTGGTTATGGATCGAAAAGTTGCAAGGATAATTCAAGAGCGCCTAAAGGGGTTAGAAGAAGAAAACCTCCGTCTTTATAAGCAAGCGAGGATTATGAAGATTGCGATATGCGGGCTAATTGTCATCATCTTTATAATGGCGGTTATCGTTACGTTCTCCTAAGGAGGATTGAAAAATGCTGCAGAATAAAGTAGCAGATTTAGAAAGAGAAATAGCATCTCGTTTTGTTGGGAATAGGGAAGCGATTAGAATGCTTGTGTTAAACCAGCTACATCCACGCTCAACTACACTTATACGTGCACCCAGAGGCGTCGGGAAGTCAACGCTTATGCTTATGCTTCTTAAGGGCATGACTGGTGATGACTTTGTAGTTGTTTCCGGCGCCTCCGAGGTTAAGAGAGGTGAAGTAGTTGGTAGACTTCACATACCCTCACTTGAGAAAGAGGGTGTTGAGCGGGTTCTTTGGGCCGCGTTTGTTAGAAGTCGAGGTAAAGGTATTGATGAACTGAATCGATTAAACCCTTATACAACAGCGAATATACACCATTTAATGCAGTTCGGTGAAGTGTGGGCTTATGGACAGAAGTCGAAAGTTGAAGATTACATACTAATTGCAAATGAGAATCCCTCTGATGCAACATCATTTATTCATCCACCACCATTCTATGATAGATTTGATATATGTATATTTCT
>JAGTRH010000150.1 GCA_018396795.1 Candidatus Bathyarchaeota archaeon | reverse complement strand
GTTCACTCGTAGGAGTAAATAGGTAGAACAATTGCTGCTAATTCAGTTATGAGTTTGCACAATCTTTTAAAAAATTCCTAATCTTCACGTAGTCTTGGGTTAGCGCGCGCAAAGGTTATTATATTTAGTATGCCTTGCAGAAATGGGTAGTCTAAATAGCCTAAGGCCGTCGCCATTAGATGGCCTACGCCTCTATACATAAATAAATTTTCTATAAACACAGAGCCACCGAATATTGTACCTAAGTTGATTAGTAGACTTGTGAACACAGGCATTATAGCGTTTCTTCCCACATACTTAATTGCTATTCTTCGATCCTTTAGCCCTCTGGCCTCAGCAGCATACACGTAGTCCTCTCCAAGAACACTTATAGTACTATTCTTCATTATGAGTGCCCATGAACCCATATTTACGATGAAGTACGACATTATTGGAAGAGCAGCATAGCGGAGTACGTCTACTATAAATGGAAGATTAAATCCGGGTGTGACATTAGCACTGTAGACACCTCCCCAAGGAAACAAGGGAATGAAGAAACAAAAGGCAAATATCATTAATATTCCTATTACATAGGATGGAATACTGGCTGTCAGAAGACTGTAGGTTGTCACTATTCTATCCAATTGACCACCTCTCCTATAGGCAATAAACATGCCTAGGAGTATACCAGTGAAGAAGCTTAAAACTAGCGCGATCGAAACTGAGAATAATGTCCAAGGGAGATGCCACATAATTAAATTCAAAACTGGCTGGCCGTAGTTTATGGTATAAGACTTTCCCATGTCCCCTTGCAAAATACGGGTTATATATTTTAAGTATTGATTCCATAACGGTTCATTGAAGTCGACGTTGAATACTGCTTCAACAATCTGCCTTGCCGCCTCTGGCGTGTAACGTTGTACATATACGAGTTGAATATAGAGCGCTTCAGCTGGATTGCCTGGAATTAGACGTATTATGAAGAAAGTAAACGTTATAACTGCGAATATCTCGACGATGGAACGTGTAATTCTAATTGCTAGCCATTTTTTCATACTACTTTTGTTCTCAACCGAGCTATATATGTTTTTCTAAGGAGGAGAATTAGTATCTTCATCAAAAGGCATGTAATATGTTAGGGGAAAGTAGAATATGTTCTGAGGGGATAGACTTATTATGCAATGTCTCTTCAGACTGTGGAGGACAATGAGATGAAGATAGAGACGCGTTAAGTTTCAGGAGTAACTCTAGCATTATAGCCATGGTAACATCTTATAGGAATAATTGCTAACTCGATATTAGTAACTGTCCATTGGAATGAGGCGGTTAGGCTAACCACATTCTCTCCGGTCCGAAATATCCAGTTAGGGACAAGGAAATCTCTAGAAGTATCTAAATTATAATGGTAAAACAAGTAACCAGGGGGTGTACGAGAAGGGGAAAGAGATACACCGTTAAAGTCTACGTATATCGTATTATCCACGGACTCATACCCGTATTTTCCTCTTTTACCCATTGGTGGAGCTTCAGACATTTTTATATGCAACATCGCCTTCTCGCTTCGTGTCGGTGGAGTTTTAATCATGATGGAAAAAAATGCCTTCTCATCGCTCTTAAGTGTCTTTGGAAGAGGAGGAACAACATCTACATACTGGTCAAAGTCGGAACGTTGATCGACAATATAAAGCCTCTCCGTATTCCTTAAGGTTTCAGGGTCACCGATTTGCCGGAGAACCTCAAAGGGTGGCTCCCAACTCCTCTGGCCGTACTCACGTGAGCAGAACATGTTAAAGAGGCTTATGCCATCTGCTCCACAGGCATATAGGCTATCAGCGGCACCCCGATACATTTCAGGCGTCATAATTCTTTGGTAACTAGAAGCAACATATTCTGCTGTAAATTCAATAGTTGCATAGATTGGCAGCCCTGGCATCGCCATTTTAAACTCGTTTATGGGCATTTTGAAGAGCGTACGGAGAAACGGCGCCACAGTGAGAAAGTCCAGCCAACCCTGCTTATACCAGTTAACCGGATCGAGCCCTATTCGACGGCAACCCTCTAAGGTACTGGGCACACGTACAGCAAGTAGTATCTTCTTGCCACGCTCACGCCCAACTCGATTTAACATTTCGAAGATGCGGCCCACGAGTTCAGTCATGTCTGGGATGTGGGATTCAGCAACGCCTGGTTTGTGGCTGAAGTAATGGGGAAAGCGCTGGAAATCCAATTCAAGACCATCTATGTCATATCGTTCAACCACCTCTTGGATTTCTTGAAACCGATGATCCCTTACTTCTGGAATAGCGAAGTTAGGCGCCAGACCACCCCAGCCCCAATCAGGCTCGTTAAGATGCCATTCAGGGTGCTCCCTATAAAAATCACTCACCAAAGGGCTTTGAGGGTTATTAATGTCGTGCAGGTCATTCATACGGAAGGTTATAAAGGTTTCTAAACCCTTCTCTCGACAACGGTTTACCACAAGCCCAATAGGATCATACCCCCTGGCTACGAGACGCCGAAGATTTCTCGCCATCCGAAGAGCGTTCGGATAAGCTTCCAGCTCCTCATCTGATAACTTTGATCCGTACATCTCCCCTACACTGCTAGGATAATATAAGACTTGACCACCGTTGGGACAGATCATAAACGTGGTGACTTGACTATTAGCGACTTCGTCAACATGACGATATATTTGCTCAGGGGTGGAAGAAACAATGAAGATGTTCGTCCCATCGCTGTTATAGATTAAGCGATGCTGAGACATAAATCCTTTCCTTCCGATCGTTATATAAAAACTTTTCGCGCAGCTCATTCTGTGGCACGTAGCAAAAACTAATCACATACATTCATGACCTAGTTATTTTTCATTAACGCCCTTTCGAGTTTCTCCAGGTTCACCATGAGTCACTGCATAGTAAGCCGTTATCATATCGTGCTCAACAAGAACTTTAACCGACGGTGGCAGGGGCAGGGAATTAATTAGGCTTTCTGCTATAACCCTATCTTTCATTGTGTCTAGGTCAGATAGACCGAAAACAATCAATACAATATCTTCAAAGTGGACGCTTGCAGCTGAAATGCAGGATTCTAATGCTATCCAAAGATTATATTTAATTGTCTCGAGAGGCAATAATAATCCTGTCGGACCCGATGCTGAAAATGCAAGAATCCTTCCTTGCTCATCGAACATCATACAAGAAGTCTTAGTTTTACCCCCATCAACAGCCATCAACAACATAAGTTAAAATCCTCTCACAAACCTATGTAATCTTCTTGGACTATCTGGATTGAACCCCCTTCTTATAGATATGTAAAATGCCAGTAGCTGTATTGGTAGTATCACCACGGGTGCAGAGAGTTTCGGATCCAAACGCATTGGTAGTTTCAAAGTGTACCTATTTTTAATCACATTCGATATTAGAAGCGGCTTGAAACCTTCCCGTTTCATGTCATTTATGAGTCTCGCAACAGCCTGTAGAGAACAATCTTCAAGAGCGATAACTATGAGGCCAACGGTGTCATCCACAACTGACATCGGTCCATGCCTAAACTCTAAGGTATGTAAAGCGCAAGCCTTTAGATCGCAAGTCTCCATGAGCTTAAGCGCACCCTCTAAAGCTACAGGATACGCGGAGCCATGGCCAAGAACGAAAAAGAAACCCTTAGAATACACATTCTCCGCTATTCTAACGATGTCTTCCTCAAGTTTTAGCGCCTCCGTAGCAGCTTCGGGAAGACTTTCTAGCATCCTTTTTTTGGATATGTCACAATATTCCTTGTGGAACTTACTACACAAAAGTATTGAAGCCAACGAAAGTGATGAGAATGTCTTCGTCATTATAAGGCTTTTCTCCTCACCAATATTTAAGACTATACTAATATCTGCTTCGGATTCCATAGGGCTGCATTCCGAGCAGGTGATCGCCACTGTAGTAATCCCTCTGGCTTTCCCTTTTCTAAGTGCAGCAAGCGTTTCAGCAGTCCTCCCAGATCTGGAAATGCCAACTACTGCGGTCTTCTTGAGATCAATTTCTGATTGATAAAAAAGGAATTCTGATGAAGGTAAAGCTTGGAGTGAGAAAGTAGCTGATGATGCCCTAACTGCTGCGAGTGCCGCATAGTAAGAGGAACCACAGCCAGTAAAGATAAGTCTCTTCACTCCTGTTGCAAACAATTCCTCAGCTGTTTTTCTCAGAACACCTTCTATTTCTAGCACCTTGCTAAGTGC
>JAGTRH010000149.1 GCA_018396795.1 Candidatus Bathyarchaeota archaeon | reverse complement strand
AAACGGGAATCGCGATGGAAGCGTGAAATTCAAGCGTGTACCTTTTATTATCAGATTTTTCTTTATAATGGACTGCGAAAAATCTATTTGTAACATTGCTGAATCATAGTCGCCAATCTCTAAGCAGTCTATGGCGTTTAATATCTCAGTCTTAGCTTTTTCAATAATATTTTTAGCCCTTAAATCTCTCCTGAATTTATATCGAATATTTCTCAGTAATTCTAGAGAATCCTCGATAACCCTCTCTGTATCGCTTCTCCCCACGTCACTTAATCCGTAAATTTCTCGGAGAAATCCAAAGAAATCTGGGATTTTTTCTCGTAAATGTGGAGTTAATAGTTTAGGTGTATTTATTTCAGGCTCGTTCATGTTTAGTAATAGAGCTCTAGCGATATTCATAGAGCAATCGCGTAACTTTAATTCGGCGTCTGCAAGATTTCCTCTATAGAGGTTTTTCTCAGCGATAGATATCTGGTTGAGAGCTCTTTTTAATGCTGCCTCTGAATAAGAGCGCGGAATCTTCTGTTTTCTCAATTTATCACATAATTGACTTAATGAACCATCCTGATCGAGTAGGATCCTTCCAGTTCTAAGCACTTGCAAACGGAACATGTCGAAGAAAAGATTCTCCTCTTCACCATAGAATGGCGAAAGAAATATTCTCGCCGGCATCCTATAAACCTCGAACCTCAAGCCATCGTGAACCACAACGTTTCTTGAAAAACTACAATCATTTGAAAGTATAATAATATCAACATCACTGGTTTTTCGCCATATTCCCTTAGCAAGGCTGCCAAAAACTACTATACTTAAATTTTTATCACTATATCTCTCTAATAAGTCAAAAGCAAAATCGTTAGTAGCTTCCAGAGCCCTTTTAAACGAAGTCGACATCTCAATATTTTCACTTGAATTACCATCAAATAAATGTTTTATGCTAATTTCATAGCTAATATTTTAGCATAAGCGATCAAGAAAAATTTGACGGTAGTAATTTTGTTTCACATTTCATATTTTGGACGAAAGATCTTTTGGATAGCTTTCGAAGCTGGAACCGCTATTACTGAACCTATCGTCATCTGCCCAATATTTACCGGCACTTCAGCCACAGCTAATGCCTGTATACCGAAAAACCAGCCTAAAAAGTACATTTCATAAATAAAGTATCCTAAAACCATTGTAAAGCCGCCGGTGATCACCGAGAGAATTGTCCAGCCAACTTCTGGTTCGGTGATCAGACCTGCCAGTATTATGGATATAGTTACAATAGAACCAAGCGCAAACCAAAATAATGCTGGAACATACAATGCGAAAAACATTTGTCCCAGAGTTAACTCCATATCTCCGCTATAATATGTTGAGCCGATGGCTATCAGCAGTATTCCAGCCAACAAACCCAAAAGCGATGTTAGCAATCTCCATATCAACCTATTAAGTTTCGGATTTCGTTTTGTTAGAAAACCAACAATGAAACCTTCTAACGCCTTGATCACCAATGTCGCAGGTGCGAAGTAATAATAGCCCAGCAGAAGATCAGCGAGCATTGAGCCAACTCCACCAGCAAAAGCTCCAACAAATGGACCGAATAATATTGCGGATAGAAAAACCATCGATTCACCTATGTTAAAGAACCCCTTCGTCGCCGGAACATATACGCTGAAAAACATGGTTGCAATGCATACCAATGCCGTAGAAACTGAGGCGAAAACCATATTTAAAATTAGCAACGTTCTTTTTGGAAGCGTTATGCCTCTTACGAGCAAAACTCAGCCCCCTAATTAGTTTAGTTGAAACTTGAATAGTATAGTTATAACTATACTATATAAGGATTTCGCAGAATAAAATTCTATAAAAGAATTTTCACCTCATCCAGAGCTTTAAGTACTCTTCTTCCCCTTTGAGTTATTGTGAAATATTTTCGACCATTCTTTATCTGAACTGATATCAAGCCTCTATTTCTTAAGTCATTGAGATGCTGGTATATGGCTGCTTTCGTCATCGTTCTACCAATATCTTTCCATATCTCATACCCGTACGTCTTTTTACTGGCTATCGCACATAGTATCCTCTCTTTGGTACTAAAATCGGCTTCGATGAGAGCAAGCTTACGCTTCTTCGATAAAGTTTGTAAGACATCTGTAGCCTTAAGCCCACTACCGGTTATTAGACAGACAACTCTCTCACTCTTATCAATATATGATTCATTAATGAGCAACTTCAAAGCAGCTATTGTCCCGGAGCTCGCCGGCTCGGCAAAAAGACCTTCCATTTTCGCAATCTCCTGCTCAGCTTCAAGTATGTCCTGATCTGAAACTTTAACTGCTAAACCTCTTGACTCCTTCATGGCTTTTATGGCTAAATCCTTTTTCGATGGATTAAGTACGAATATGCTTGTAGCTCGGGTCATTGGGTTCTCGATAGTCTCCTCTTTTCCGAGATAAACGTCTACTATTGGCGAGCAACCGCTTGACTGAACGCCAACCAACCTTGGGAATCCATCTATTTTACCCATTATATTGAGTTCCTTAAAGCCCTTCCAAATCGAGTAAATTGCTCCACCGCTCCCCATAGGCACAATAATGGTGTCTGGAACACCAATTTGCTCAGCAATCTCAAATGCAATAGTTTTCTGGGCCTCGATTACAAGTGGATTCAGCGCAGACGTTGCCTGATACCATCCAGTCTCATCAAACATCCTTTCAGCTCTCTCTATTGCCTCATCAACTGTTTCACCATATTCTTCAATAATTGCATCAAATATTATCATTTGAGCGATTTTGCCCACATCAACATGTTTTGGTATTATAATGTGGCATGCTATGCCATATTTTGCGCAATATGCGGCTAGTGATGCACCCATATTGCCATTTGATGCACAAATTGCTGCGGTATAGCCTAAATCAAGCATATTAGAGACTATTAGCGCCGCGGCCCTGTCCCTAAAAGAGTTTGTCGGGTTTCTGGTTTCATCTTTCAAATATAGGTTTGGTAGATCAAGGTGTTTTGCTAAACGCTCAGCTCTGTATAACGGTGTCCCACCCTCCTGCATAGTTACATAATTTTTCACACTTGGAAGGAGCATTTTATATCTCCAAAAGGTGAAATCTCCAGTGAAAGAAACTTCTTTTAGAGTTTCATAGTTTATTTTGTATTCGAGTGTTCCAATTCCTCCGCACCTTCGACATTTGTATTCGGGCACATCCGTTTTTACAGTTTCACCACATCTTATGCAAATGAGAGTCCACATCACGTTGCTCTCCAATAGTATTATAATCGAGCACTTATAATTCAATGTAAGCGCTAAAGTATAAATCGATCCTATCCGATAAATTAGCCGTTCAGATAAAATAATATTACTGGAGTATAAACTATTATGAATCCCTGCTATCATTTGGTCTGCATAGGCTGTGGAACTGAATATTCGCCTAAAGAAGTAATTTATAAATGCCGGAGATGCGGAGACCTTCTCTCAGTTGAGTACTCCAGTGAAATAATGAGGCGGGAAAGCAGCATAAACTGGAGTAAAAGGAACTTGTCAGTCTGGCGTTATGCTGAACTCCTACCAGTAAACGATAAGAATAAGATTATTACTTTAGGTGAGGGCGGGACAAACTTAATTAAGTGCGTTAGGTTAGGAGGCGAACTTGGATTAAGAAACGTTTATGTAAAAAATGAGGGGGAGAATCCAACAGGCTCCTTTAAAGATAGAGGTATGACGGTTGGTGTAACAAAAGCCTTAGAGCTGGGCATGAAAAGAGTAGCGTGCGCATCAACCGGTAATACGTCTGCTTCGTTGGCAGCTTACGCATCCAGAGCTGGATTAGAATGCATAGTTTTAATACCATCTGGTAAAATTGCCTTCGGGAAGCTTATTCAAGCAATAATTTATGGCGCAAGAGTATTTCAGGTGAGAGGAAACTTTGATGAGGCCTTAAAAATTGTTGAGGAACTCTGCCTTACCCACCCAATTTATTTGTTAAACTCCATAAACCCGTATAGACTTGAGGGGCAAAAAACGATTGCTTTTGAAATATGGGATCAGCTCAACCGAAAGATTCCGGACAAAGTTATTGTACCAGTTGGAAACGCTGGAAACATAAGCGCGATTTGGAAGGGCTTTAAGGAGTTGTATGCACTTGGCTTATCGGACAGCCTACCAGAGATGATAGGGATACAAGCTGAGGGATCAGCGCCTATAGCAAACCTCA
>JAGTRH010000015.1 GCA_018396795.1 Candidatus Bathyarchaeota archaeon | reverse complement strand
AGCTTTGGCTGCCATAATGCTTTTAAACTTTGGCACCTTATCACTTCTCGTTGGATCATACACTGAGATGAACGTATCTTGGAAAGTTGCATATTCGTGTTTGAAAACACTTATATTAATTCCTATTCTCGTGTTGCTTGCGCTTAACCTTCTCTCAATTCCTCTAGGTATTAGCATATTCATGACTGGAGGCTTCTTAAATGCAGCTCCGGAAATGCAAGATTCCCTGTATTTTTACTTCGTACTAGCCGAAATTATTTATTCTTCATGCTTCGTTTTTGCTTGGAAGTCGAGAGAAAGCCTGAGAAAAACTGTATGTAAGTTTCTTCACGAGCCCGTCGCACTCCCACTGGGGAATTTCTTACTACTCATGCCTGTTATCACAAGCTTAACCCATACGGCTTTGAGCCTTACCGAATCGATCCAGAAACGTCTACAGATATCAACAGGAATCCCGCCCTTAAGCCCGGATCCAATATCAGCCTACTTTGAATTAGCTTGGGCCACCATACTTGAAGAGATAGCGTTCAGAGCGCTCCTGCTGGGTGTTTTCTACTCATTCTACCTGAACAGAGGCATCGGCAACCTTTCAATTCGCAAAAAACTCAGTATTTCTCTGCTTTCATTCCTAAGCCCGGAAAGCGCAAAGAGGCTTTTAAGATCATGGGGATCACCTGTGTCCTTTAAAATCGAAAAAGATGAATGGGTTATCATCGTTTTTTCCTCTGCCCTCTTTGCTTTTTCACACTACGCGGTCCCAGGTGCTTGGGGTATTGGAAAGCTTACCTTAGCGTTCATACAAGGATTTGCCATGGCGCTGTCATATGCCCTTTATGGTATATACGCCTCCCTACTGGTTCACTGGTACTTTAATTACTATCTATACACCAATAGACTAGTTGCAGTCTTACGTCCAAACCTGTCTTTTCTAAGCTTGTTCAGCGAAGCAGCAGCCATGGTCTTGACAGCACTAACCCTGACCCTGTTGGTGCTTTTGAACATGAGAAGCATGATTAAGACGATTTCAACTACCTGCAAGAAGTATCGGCAGCACTTCATGATGCTATTGTCTAGAGCTTGCGTGACGCTGAAGAAAGGGATGCTGACTTCAAACGCTGTCAAAAAAGCAGCTCCTGAGCTGGCTTTGCTAGCCATCGTTGTTCTCACTTTGATCTTGAGGCTGTCTATTCTCGAATATCCGAAGCGCGAAACATCCGGAGGGGCAGTAAGCTGGGACCTTATATTTGATGAGAGGTATTACGTTAGTGCCGCCAGAGATATGCTGGAAGGTAAGGCAACGAACAATGAACATCCGCCTCTAGTGAAGGCTTTCATTGCGTTGGGCATAGTGTTCCTTGGGGATAACCCGGCGGGTTGGCGTGCCTTTACAATCTCAGCTGGAACAGCTTCAATATTCTTGATATACGTGCTCTCTCTACTTCTCAATAGTAGCAGAGAGGTTTCTCTTTGCTCGGCGACGCTATTCGCCTTCGACATAATGGTGTTCAACATAGGGCAGATCGCCATTCTGGATGCTCCAGCGATGACGTTTATGCTTGCTGCAAGCGTATTGATTTTGAGGAAGAGGTATGACCTTGGTGGTTTTTTTCTAGGCTTAGCCTCATTGTGTAAGCTTACTTCCGTGTTTTCATATTTAGGCATCGCAGCCTTTCTAGTTCTGTCTGAGGAACGCAAGTCGTTCCGGAAGACTATGGAATCCTGTTTAAGGATTGGCGTCGCAGCCCTTGTTGTCTTCTTAGCCGGATTATGGGTATACGACTCATTGTATTCCGTCTTCGCTAAAAATCCCTTAGGTCATATCAGCTACATGCTAACCTATCACAGTAGCCTGAAATACCAGGATCCGAAAGAAGTAGTTCTTCCATTGCAATGGATAAATCCACTTGACCCGTTTGCCCCCATGCCGTTTTACGTTATGACGACTAGGGAAGTGATCGGAGGAATTATTAAAGAGTATCATCCCGTTGCCTATTACGGCATCTACAGCCCGCTATGGTGGAGCGTATGGTTAGTCATGCCCCTCAGCCTATTCTATATTCTTAGAGAAGCTGGGAAGAGAAGTTTTGATAGAACTCGCCTTTTTAGTCTTGCTTGGATCCTGTCAAGCTTCTTGCCTTATGTTCTTCTAGCGTATTTAATGTATAGGTGGGTTTACCCGTTCTACTTCTACTCAACTTTACCTGGACTCTACGTCAATCTAGCCGGCTACCTAAACAAATGCAAGTATTCCAAATTGCTTATTGTCACCACCGTTTTTTTGCAGGTTTTTTGGTTCATCGTATGGTTCCCAGTTAAGCCCAAGGCTATCATTGATATTTTCACATCTTTAGGATTGCCGGTCTAAAAAACAATTTATAGGCTCTAATTATAGGTATACTATAAAAATAAGATAGAAATAAGTGTGTTGTCCCACTACTTCTTCTTGGAAGCGATCAGCCAGCCGACCGCAACGCCTATTATGAGCGCTACTACCCCAACTCCCCCAGCACTAACTATGTCGAAAGCTGGTGCTGCTCCGGCGGTGACCGTAGTGGTGATAGTTGTGGTGATAGTTGTAGTTGTAGCAGCAGGCGGTGACCTAGGCTCTATTCTGGCTAGTATGAAGAAGAACATGGGCCACCAGTTGTAAGGCACTATATACATATTCTCTCCAGACGGCCAGCCAACCCAGTACTTGGTTGAGAAAGTCTGTACGAACGTCTTCTCAACTGCGGGAACAGTTATGCAGTCTCTCTGCACTATGTAAAAGGCTTGTTCCAGTAACGAGGCGGCACGCGGATGGTCTAGTGGTATTGTCCAAAGTTCATCTATTATGGCGTCCAGCTCCGGGTTTCTGTACCTTGGATTAGCACCCTGAATACCGGGAGAGTTGGAAGTATTACCGATAGGGGCGTACCATTTGCTGTGAAATACGTCTAGGGTTGGCACAGGGTCGCCCATGATCCATCCCGGGCTGCAGTGAGTACATATCCTTATATCGTATTGGCCATATGCTGAAAGATCGCCCGTCAGTGCGCCTCCTATTTTAGTAGTGGCGTCTATTCCAACAGCCTTAAGCTCGTCTATTAGGTCATAGCCTATATAGTGGGCAGCGTCTTCGCCTAGAAGAAGCTCCACAGTGAACTTTGTCCCGTTAGGCAACTCTCTAAACCCGTCATTATCTATGTCGCGGAACCCTATGGAGTCTAATATTTGTTTTGCCTTTTCAGGGTCGTATTTCAATTCGAAACCTAGTTCACTCTTGATTCTTTGTAGCCCCCTGTCAATCATGGGTTTATACGGATCGAAAATTGCCCAAGAGTATGGCATGGGAAGAAGCCAGTCTGTCGTCGGAGTGCCATCCGATAATGCATACGCCCTAGCTAAGGCAGGACGGTTCACTAAATAAGCTATGGCCCATCGGAACTCCCTTATGCTAAACGGATACTTGGCCACGTTAAACGAGTTAATTCCATAGGGACATGGGTCGGTATATGGAGCTATAACAATATCAGTTGTTCTGCCCATGGCAGTCCTGATCATCTCCCAAGTAAATATGTGGGGAAGCACGACATCGACATCACCCCTAACGAAGTCCTCAAGATCCACGTCGGCTGCAGGAATGCCGCGCCATATCATGTATTTGGGAGTTGGGAAAACCCCCATATTTTTACCCCAGTAATCATCTCTCCTCTCCCATATGAACATCGGTATTTCTGGATAAACCGCGTAGAGCTTGTAGGGGCCCGTGTCTACGGGCGGCCAATTCGCGAAGGTCGTCGGGTCAATATTCTTCCATATGTGCTCTGGGACTATGGGGAAATAGCTCCACATCCTGAAAGTATGATGGAACCTCGGGTTAGGCTTCTTCAAGTGTACAACCAGCGTATAGTCGTCAGGCATTTCAACCGATTCAACCCATTCGTTAACATAACTTGAACCTCCAAAATCAGGATGCTGTTTCAGCATGTCCATAGTGAAGGCAATATCTCTTGCAGTATATGGATGACCATCATTCCAAGTAACACCCTTCCTGATGTACAGGGTAAAGGTTCTGTAGTTATCGGTATAATGCCACCCGGTTACTCTCCAGTATATGATTTCGCCGGTGGCATAGTTGATATACCAGTCCCATTCCTGTGCTATTTGGTGCCATCCAGAACCCCACTGTGTTCCTTGAGGGATGAAGGGGTTCGCTTTGTCGAACACTGTGAAGTAAGGCGAAGACATTATCTCTGTAATTACTGTTTGATCCCGGGGAACAGGCAGAGTCGGCTGAGCCTTAACTGGCATTGCTAAGGGCATAGAGAATATCAAGACAATGATTGTCGTGAAAATTAATTTAGCTATTTTTTCAGCTAACATTTTTACTCAAATATTGTCTGCATAAGACAAATATAAATCTTACGGTTATAAAAGTGCAGATTCAAGTTAACCCTCTGGAGGCAAATCTTGAAACCGAAAGCTTTTTATTTCAAGCCTTGAATAAAACAGTGAATGACTAACAAAAAACGCATTCTGCTCTATATGGCTAAGCGTATTACTGTCTATCTGATCACATTGTTCATATCATTCTCCGTCGTGTTCTTATTCCTACGTTTGATACCAGGAGACCCTATAACACGCTACTTAAGAATGCTCGAGCAGAGATATT
The DNA here is from genome assembly GCA_018396795.1 of Candidatus Bathyarchaeota archaeon. The sequence continues at coordinate 9,459 of JAGTRH010000015.1, read as the reverse complement.
CTTATTCAACGGAAATGCTAGATATTGTAGTGAAATGGAAGGCTAAGCTCGGGCTCGAAGGAGATCTATTTACACAATATTCGCGTTATATACAAAATGTGTTCTTAAGTTTAGATTTGGGCCCATCATTCGTAGCTTTCCCAACTCCGGTTCAGGATCTAATACTGGCGAGGCTACCTTGGACAATAGCACTTCTAGGAGTAGCAACTTTAATTTCTTGGAGCATCGGTACTTTAGCAGGAGTAATATTAGGTTGGAAGAGAGGCACTAAATTGGATTCAACACTTTTTACAATGGCTCTGTGTATGTCTCAAGTACCATATTATATCGCTGCAATTTTTTTAATTTTACTTTTAGCTTATGTTTTTCCTGTTTTCCCATCACGATATGCTTTTTCACCTGGAGTTCAAATAAAGCTTAATCTGGAGTTCATATCAAGTGTTTTATATCATTCTTTTCTTCCAGCATTGTCCATAGTACTAACTTCTGCCTTTGGCTGGCTGATTTCCGCGAGGTTCCTTACTATTAGTATAATAGGTGAGGATTATCTTCTTTTTGCCCAAGCGAAAGGTCTCAAGGCAAGAAGAGTATTAAGCAGGTACATTCTAAGAAATGCCTTGCTGCCACAAGCCACGGGACTTGCCATGTCACTAGGCTTCATAGTAAACGGTGCTTATTTAGTAGAATGGATTTTTTCATACCCGGGCGTAGGAGGACTATTGCAATATGCTATATATCTCGTTGACTATAATACTATTCAAGGAATCATATTGATGTCAATCTTTGCTGTTCTCACAGCCAATCTTATAATGGACCTGATTTACCCTTTGATCGATCCAAGAATAAGATCGGGTGGGAGATAATGGTTACTCTTAGGTTTAAAGAAGGATTAAAAAGCACAGCCTCATTTTTCGTGAGGTCGACGGCCTTTAGAGTAGGAACCATCATGCTTAGTCTGGTTCTGCTCTTAGCTTTATTAGAACCAGTAATAAACGGATACATCCTTAAAGGAAAAGGCCCTCTTAAGACCGGGGTTTTCGACAAATATTTGCCTCCTTCTTTGGAGCATCCGTTAGGAACAGACCACTATGGAAGGGATGAGCTTGCTCTCTTACTAGCCAGCCTTAAGTATTCGTTGCTAATAGGGATCTTCGCAGGATTACTCGCCACTTTAATCGGAACCGTAATAGCTTGTTTAGCAGGATATTTAGGTGGCAAGGTTGACCTTATATTGAACAGCGTCACAAACGGAATGTTGGTTATTCCAAGTTTTCCAATACTGATAGCTATTGCAGCATATGCACGACTCGACCTTATTACAATGTGCTTGGTCCTAGCAATATTCAGCTGGGCTTGGTCTGCACGCGTCGTACGAGCCCAGATTTTAAGCATGAAGGAAAGACCTTATATAGAGCTAGCTAAAGTCTCTGGCTTCCACAGTTTCGAAATAATGTTTCTAGAAATACTGCCGAACATGGCTCCCTTTATAGTTATGGGTTTCATAAATAGCATAATGGGTGCGATGTTTGCTGAAACAGGATTAAGGGTTCTGGGTTTGGGGCCGGGTGAAATACCGTCTCTCGGCCTTATGATAAGCTGGGCACTCACTTTTGGAGCTATAGCCATAGGGCGTTATAACTTGTTAGTAGCCCCAGCAGGAACTCTCGTTCTGATTTTTATATCGTTGAACCTGATCAACATAGGTCTGGAGGAAATATTTAATCCAAGGCTTAAGAAAATCACGGGACTTTAGAAAAAGGTTATTTAACATAGAGAAAGCATAGAACCCTTCTACTTGGCTCCACCTCTACCATAGGAGGCCTTTCTTTTTTACACACATCCATAGCGTAGGGGCATCTAAGCCAGAATATGCAGCCCTTCTCTACTCTAGCCTGCTCCGAGACAGATGTTGCTTCTGCCAACTCCATTTGATCTTTCCACCTGGACTTCGGGTTAGGAGCAGGTATTGAGGATAGTAAGAGCTTTGTGTAGGGATGCAACGGTTCATTTATAATTTCGCCAGTACTGCCCTCCTCAACAATATTGCCTTGACACAATACTATTAAACTGTCTGCTATGCAGTTAGCTATATCCAGGTCATGAGTTATGTACAGGCATGAGGCCCCTATCTTATCTTTCAGTGCACGCGCCTGATCCAAGAATATCGCTCTTAAAGAAGCATCTATCATGGAAACAGGTTCATCTGCCACTATGAGTCTGGGTTTTATTAGGAGCATCCTTGCTAACATCAGCCTTTGTCTTTCTCCTCCACTTAGTTGGTGAGGATACCTTCCCAAGATATCCTCAGGCCTGAGCCCTATGTCCTTCATAGCAGAAATAATCATATCCTCAATAACTTTATCTTCTCTAGCTATTTTCAATTTTTTTAAGGACACCTTAAGTATTCGCTCAACTCTATAGAAAGGATTATAGATACTATAAGGATCCTGAAAAATAGGTTGAACCTCTTTTAAATAAGCTAACTTATTTTTTTTGAGCCACTCGGCTACAGGCTTTCCTTTATATAATACTTTTCCGTAAGTGGGCTCTAGCAATCCTAGGATCAACCTGGCTATTGTAGTTTTACCACTGCCACTTTCACCTATAAGACCTATAACTACAGGTTTTTCAGAGGGCACTGAAAATGAAATGGAATTTAATGCTTTAATTGTTGATTTACTACCTATTATTCCTAGGCCCCCGCCTACTCTATATTCGTGTGTGACATCCTTCAGTTCAAGAAGCGGTTCACTCTTCATTTTAATCACCGTGGAGGTGACATGCAACGAGTCTACCTGGTTGAGTCGATTTAATTGGAGGTTCAATTTCCTTACAGACATCCATGACAAAAGGACATCGAGGGTGGAACCGGCAGCCTTTAGGCCAATCCAAGGGGCTTGGTGCTAACCCAGGTATACCCTTGACCATTTTCCTTTCAAGCGACGGTACAGCAGTTATCAATCCCTTGCTGTAGGGATGTAAAGGATCTTCGAATAATTCGTAGACAGAACCTACTTCTACCACTTTCCCTGCATACATTATGGCCACCCTATCACCGACCTGTGCGTGAGCAGCCATGCTGTGAGACACTATGATGACAGACATATGATACTTGTCCTTTAAGGTCCTTAGAAGTTGCAGGATTCCCTTCTGAACAACTACATCCAAAGCGGTGGTTGGTTCATCAGCTATAATCAGAGTAGGCTTCAAAGCTATGGCCATCGCTATTATTACCCTCTGTTTCATCCCGCCGCTGAGCTCATGAGGATACATTTCAGCCACCTTGGCCGATAAGCCGACTTCTTGCAACAATTGCATTATAAGCTGCCTAGCCTCTTCCTTTTTCATATTGGAATGATCCAGTATAACATCTATCATCTGTTCTTTGACTTTTAAGAAAGGGTTCAAAGAATTCATAGCACCTTGTGGAACGTAGGCTAACTTAGTCCACCTGATCCTGTTTAATTCCTTCTCAGGAAGCTTCAATAAATCCGTTCCTTCAAATATGACTTTACCGCTTGGAATATAGCCTGGAGTTTTAACTAGTCTAAGCATGCCATCTACGAGAGTCGATTTACCGCATCCAGATTCCCCAGCTATACTGAAAACTTCGTTTCGAAAAACCTCTAAGGACACTCCGTCGACAGATTTATAGTCGCCATATATGCTTCTGTAATATATTCTTAAATCATGGACTTCCAGTATTTTATCCAAGACTTTGCTCCGGTTTTATCCTTTGATATAGCCTTATAAATTTTTGGTAAGCACTGTTAGCGTGTGCTAATCTCAAAGCTAAAATTCATCTGCTCTTAGCATGAAACTTATTCCAAAAGGTACATATAGGTTGCGTTTGCTTTCACATCTATATCAAAACTGCTTGTTTCCTCAGCTACTTTCTTATCATTCCAAAGATCAATCACTGTCATTGGCTTGGGCAGTTTTATAGTTTGTCTCCCGCTTAACCGAGGGGTTATGGAAAGAAAATGCTTATTAGCGTAAACAAGATTCCCTCCCGCAGCATATACATGTACACCAGCGAATCTGGCAATATTCCGCAAAACCTGTTTAGACATATAGGGTACTGCGACATATATTGATGTCCAGTCGTTAAGCTCTTTCACGCAAAAACCTGGCTTATCGCTTGGATTGAGTCTACCTAGAATCGTCGCTTCGGTGTCAGGGCAATAGAATAGCGGGCAAGAAACAAACGTTGGATCATCCTCTATAAATCCCGATTCTTTAAACAAAGCCATATGCCACCTACTTAGTTCCGGTCCGAAACAGTGGCCAAAAGGCAAACCCTTGGTTATCGGATGCTGATAATTAGTAATATCAATGTGAGTATGACCTTCCTTTTTCTCATAATCTATTTTCATTCCGGTAATTTGATGCATATTATCAATACTAATTCCCTCATCGGATATCAGCCCAGGAGCCCATTGCCACACTACGACTTTTCCATCCCTTTTTATTAACTGATCTATGCTTCTGCGCTCATTTTTTCCAATAAAGACATTATTCATAAAGATAAACAGTTTGTATCTTTCGGCATTAAACTCAGGGTCGGTTAGGTCGCTTTGAAGATAGGTATCAAATGGTGCACCTATGAAGGCGAGCTCCCATTGCCGCTGAATATTTCTGAGAGCAATTGCCATGTTCTGGCAGGGTCTCTCATAGAGGAGGCTTTTCTCGTCTAGAATCACAGCAATTTCTCTGTTAGATTCTTGGTTAAACGAACTGAGCCTTTCTTCTATATTCCTTAACTTTCTGAGAGTCTCAATAATATTTTCATGATGATACCAGCCTTGATTGAAGAGGTCTGTCCACCACATTCCTATGCCCATCGATTGCACATAGGAGTAATCGCGTTTTAGGAGCTCCAAGGTTTCCTCTACTGTTCTAGGTGCAAAATGCCCTAAATGATGCCACTTTAACGCTGGATCTGTAAGGAATGTTTTAGGATCAACTTCCGTGAAAAACATTTTCCCGTGTAAAAAGACGCTTTCTGGCACGGATTGCGAGTAACATGCTCCTCCTAAAACACGATTCTCGTAATCGTAAGGGCCAGCCAGAAAATCAACATAAGGCGATTTCAAAATCTTTGAAAGCGCTGTATGTCCGGCGTTTTGCATATAGAATCCTCTAAAGAAGCCGAGCCATACGTATCCGTAAAAAACACCAACTAGTTTTCTAGTTTCACTCTTAGCGACTCTACATAAGTTTAAAATTAGATCTGAATGTATGTCTTGAAAACACGTTTCATAGTCAATCACATTCATCTGGCTTGCAGGTTCTCTAATTGTTGAAATTTCAGCTGAAAGCCTCTCGAGTTTAGTTGGAATCATGATGGTGGAAAAATCTACATCTCTTTTTTTCCACGATCTTCTTAGCGCTTCTAAATCACCCTCGTATTTTCTCCTTATCCATTCTCTAAAAGCGTTTAACATCGGCTCAGAATAGTCTGGCCATGGAGTAGAACATTCTACTGGAGTCTTGCCTGGTTGACAAACCCATCGTAATGCATGAACATCCTTCTCGAAATTTGCTGAATCCCAGGCAAACCATTCAGAAAAATGGCCATCGCAAATATGATAGCCAATTATGTTAGGAGAATAGTGCGAACTTTCAACATGTCTTATGAAATTTGATAATGCAGAAGATGCCTCCTTAAGCCAAACAAGCGAAGCGCTCGAATGGCCGGAGCCAAGCTCCCCATTGGAAAGAACAACTAGCTCCTCAGGATGTGCTTTACACCACCAATCTTGGCTGTTCCCAGGAAAGTTTATCCTTGGCAGGATCATAATGTTTGGATCTATAGACAAGTATTTTTCAATAACTTTATCAGTAGCATCAAAATTAATTTTTTTTGGCCCCAACCATCCCAAAGGAATATTCCACGTAGCAGTATGTATTCCCGCTTTACTAAAATCAGAACAGTATTCTGGACTTGCATAACATAAAACTTTCGACATCGGCATGGCATCTTTAAAAACATATATCGAATTCATGTGTTTTCTTAATTCTATAGACATGCTTTTTGTTCTTAATGCGTTATTTATTAATTTTTCATTTACCTCATCCGCTTAAATCTCAACTAGAGAGTTTAATTGATTCAGTCAGTAGATAAATGCGTCTCGTAGCATGCACTATAAAGCTTTTTATATGTCCTTTAAGTGTATTGAATCGAAGTCGGTATGAAGAAAATAAGGTTAGGTGTAGCTGGATTGGTCCACGACCATGTTTGGGGCCTTCTCAAAGAATTCGGCGAGCTGGAAGAGATCGAGATTATAGCAGCTGCGGACAGAAATAAACCTCTCTTGCAGAAGGTAAAAGACCTCTTCAACTTGTCTACCTATGAAGATTACGAAGCGATGTTTTCGAAAGAAAAACTTGATGCGGTCCTTGTTTGCACAGAGAATGGCAGACATGCTGACGTGGTAGAGTCTGCTTCTGAAAAAGGTTTTCATGTTATCATGGAGAAACCCATGTCTGCTGATTTCGCGCAAGCCAAGAGGATAGTTTCAGCCTCTGAGAAGCATGGCACGAAAGTTATGGTTAACTATCCAACCACTTGGAGCCCGGCAGTCCAACTGGCATACAGGATGGTGAAGAATGGCGATATAGGAAGAGTGCATCACGTAAGGTTCAGGGCAGCTCATTCTGGACCAAAGGAAATAGGATGTTCCGAGTACTTCTACAGTTGGCTGTACGATAGGGAGCTGAATGGAGCGGGCGCGTTCATGGACTACTGTTGCTACGGAGTTAACTTAGCTCTGTGGTTTCTAGGGAAGCCTAAGAGCGTAGTTGCTACGTTTGGAACCCTAGCGAGACCTTACCTTACGGTGGATGATAATGCTATTCTTCTAATGGAGTATGGCGATGCGTTTGGGGTAGCGGAAGCCTCCTGGTCCCAAGTAGGCAAATATCCTATACACGGCCCGATCTTGAACGGTCTGCATGGAACAATAGTTGTAGAAGAGGATGGAAAGATGCGCTTCGTGAGGGTAAGAGAAGAAGGGAATTTCAGGAACATGACGGAAGAAGTAATAGATCCTCCGCAGCTTCCCTTAGGTCTGAGAAACGGTCCAGAATATTTCACAAGGGGTATTCTTGACGAGAAACCTCTTGAGCCGCCCGTAGACGCCAGATTCAACTTGGCGGTACAGGAAGTCTTGGAGGCTGGGCTGATATCGGCAAAGGAAGGGAGGAGAATAGTTCTCCCAATCTAGTAAGGAGGAAGGTGAGAGGCTTGGGAAAGATTGGTTTTGGCGTAATTGGGTGCGGTGGTATTGCGAACTATTTCCATCTGCCAGAGCTTAGTACCATAGAGGAAGTGAAACTAGTTGCGGTTGCAGATATAAAGGAAAACAGGGCTAGGATTACCGCAGGCAAGTTTAAGGTGCCAAACTGGTATACTGATTATAGGGAACTGCTTGAAAGAGAGGATGTGGAGGCAGTGGTTATAGCAACACCTCACCCGACCCACTCGCCTATAGCGGTAGACGCCATCAAAGCCGGGAAGCATGTAATCATACAGAAACCGATGGCTACTAAGGTAAGTGATGCCGAGGCGGTTGTTGAATGCGCTAAAAAGCGTAAGGATCTTAAGGTGATGGCGCTGCCCTTCGTGTATTTTGACAATCCCTATTTTGATTATATCAAGGAGTCTATAGATAACGAGTATCTTGGTAAAGTATGCATGGCGAGAATTAGGGTTGCTCATTCAGGCCCTGAGAAATACCAGGATGATGTGGCCAAGATGTTTAATGAAGAGACGGGGGATTGCTGGTTCTTTGATAAGGAGCGGGCTGAGGGCGGTGCATTGTTTGATATGGGAGTATATTCTTTCACAATAGCCAATTTACTCTTCGGGAAGGCTAAGAAACTAGTGTCCTCCATGGGCACGCTTGATAAGAAGGCTAGCGTTGAAGATTCTGCCGCAACAATGATGGATATGGAAACGGGGAGCATAGTTGTGGTCGAGACTTCTTGGACGCAAGCGAGAGGAACTAACGAGATATATATTTATGGTGTTAAGGGCATGTTAGTGTGGGAGGACTTTTTTGGAAATCCAATTGTTAAACACTATGATTCTTCAAGTTCATCTTGGAAGATCCCCTCCCTTACAAGGGAAAAAGAACCTCAGCACACCCACCGTCATTTTGTAAAATGTATTGTCGAAGACACTGTGCCAATCGGTACGGTTGAGGAGGGCAAGTACTTAGTGGAGCTCATGGAGGCGGCTCAGAGATCATCGGAAGAAAGAAGAATCATATATTTTTAGCGCGCTTCAGATCGCAGAAAATTAACCAAAACTCGGCTACTCTGGTTATAGTTTCAGTTTCTACAGTTTCGCTTCTGCTTGTACTCATCTTTAATAATGTTTTTATCAGGTCGCCGGCTGTAAAATCTATGCGTAAAGGGATGATCCTTCCGGGAAGAAAGGGAGAGGTCGTAGGCAATCTGGTAGCAGCTAGTTTATCTGGTGGGAGTGTCAAGTTTTTTTCCTTTGGAGAATTCTTCGAAGCCGAGTCTTTAGTAGAAATAATTGAGCCAATCATATCGGTTAGACAGCAGGTTTGGCGTGATGGTACGGCTTACAATTTGTTAATGGCTGAAGGGATAGAGTTGGAGGCGCGGTTAGCGGCATATAACAATACGCTGGTCTATACTGTTTCGAACCATTCGCCGTTGAAATCGAAGATCAAGCTCAGGGGAGGCGTAGGAGTTTTCAGCTGGTTTAACCCTAATTATCGGGATAAAATAGCTGAAATGGCTTCCGTACGTTTAGAATTCTCCGATAAGCATCTAATAGGGTCATATAGAGATGCATACTTCATCTGTATAGCTTCAAACGGTTCCATGACAGCTAATGTCGAGAAGAGCATTGCCACCTATGAAGTAAGTTCAGAGCTTAACGCTGGAGGGGTGCTGGCCTTTACGGTGGTGGGGGCTAGCTCAAAGGATGAAGCTATTAGGCTGGCTAGAACAGCTTTAGTTAACCCCTCCAAGATAGAAGAAGAAAAAAGAATTTGGATAAACACCATTATGAATAGGATACCTGTGTCAAGTGGGGTTAAGCCTGAGTATGGGCTTCTATGGAAGTATATGTGGTATGTTATACTGTCAAATAGAGCTACGGTATGGAGCCATCCTGTCCTTAAGAATCCTTTCAACATGCCTAGTAAATTTACGTTTAGGCATCAGTGGCTTTGGGATTCTGCTTTTCACGCCATAGTGCTATCCGCGTACGATGTTAAGATGGCTGAAGAAGAACTCTTAAACTTATTTGAAGCTCAGAAGCCTGATGGACGAATACCTCACGAGATCTTTGTGTCTAAAGAGTTTTGTAAACTATTTTGGAATGTGGACGACTATTCTCCATGGACTACTCAGCCCCCAGTACTAGCTATAGCTGTTAAACAAATAATGGATGCGGATGGAGATAGGGAGTTCTTA
>JAGTRH010000148.1 GCA_018396795.1 Candidatus Bathyarchaeota archaeon | reverse complement strand
GCCGGCTCGTTCACCAAAACAAGTACCCCAACCCACCTGGTCACCCACAGAATCCTGCTGCCTGCTTCAAAACACACGATAACCGTTGAATCTGGATCAACAATTAAGGCGCCCCCATACTCCTCAAGGACGGCACCCACAACTACATTCACGGTTTTTTTACCAACTATTTTGCCCCCCTCAATTTTTGGTATACCCACCGTCAAAACATCCTCTAAACCAAAACATCTTTCACCATCCTTGAAGGCCACCTTCCTGCCTATTATTGAATAAATCATATTTGATTCAGAGGGGATGTCTCCTTCTCCGATTTTTAGGCTGCCAATAGCCTCAAACAGCAAATCATAGTCTACAGCAAATATCGAAACTTTAAGTTCCTCGTTTCCCCTCTTCAGAACCCCCTGCGTGTTATAGAATGGCTCAGCCCTCATAATCGTATCGATGCTTCTAATATAGTTCAAGTCCTCCCAGTCAAGCTGATAATTCTCCGTGGGAAAAACTGCAATAGCATTCTGCCCCAACGACGTGACCCTTTCAACTATGTAATTTGAATAGCTGCCAACAACGGAGCTCATCATAACAAGGACCAAGGGGCCGATGGCTATGCCTATTATTGTAAGGATCGCTCTGGTCCTCCTTTCACTCAAAGCCTTAAGGGACAACCTAACAAAATCCACAAACATCTGAAAGCCTCTTGACTAAGGCTTTAAGGTTTTATCGTTAACTTTGATTTCTTCATCATTTTATATATCATTATCGTCGCCGCCGCCAGAAAGGCAAGCACGCCTGCGACGATTATCCATATTTCAATTGGTAGCCGTTCGGTGGTGACTGGCTGAGTTACAGCTTCCTCCTGTAATATCACGTTAACACTCGATTCTTTTGATTCCAACTCGTTAAGTGCATTGTAATATTTTACTGTTAAAACAGCCGAGCTGCCATATTTGTTAATGTCCAATCTGAAGGCAACCTCTGCGCCTGGGTCGACATCACCTATAAAGGAGGATTGCACCGCATCATCAATCTTCAACTCTACTTCAACACGATACGCCGTGGACGAACCATAATTTACAATGATTCCAGTCACAGTTGAAGCTGAACCGGTTCCAACTGCCCTAACATTCCTCGTCATCAAATCTATGAACGGCTCCACTATCACCGTTATAGAATTGTTAAACACACGGGAATATCCGCTTGCATCTCTATAGAATATGGAAACCATAAAGGGAACAGGCCCATAGGTTACAGATGCCGCTCCACCGGTTTGCGGATAAAAGCCCAGCGGGTTATAAGCCAATGTTATTCGTATTTCGCGTCTTTCTCCAGGACTTATCTTTCCCACATAGTTCACAACAGGGGAAGCTATTAATATCGGCGTTCCCTGATACGGCGAGACCATTACGTAGGCATCATATATCTCTGAGCTGCCACGGTTTATCAGCGTTAACGAAGTGTTGACGCAGCGGCTTCTCACGCTGAGACTCTCATCCATGACTACTTCGATATATTCGGTTCTTCCAAGCGTAGCGACTGGAATTTTCAGCGGAATTTCCCTTCTGCTACCCCACGCGTCAATGTAAGACATCCGCCCATCGATTGTGTGATTTCCAACCTTAACATCGAACAAGTTGAGACTTACCATGAAAGCTAAAATGTCGCCTCTACCATATACCTGCGCTGGGCTTACCTGCTGGGCACTTAATAACGCGCTCAAAAGATTAGCGAGATCCTGTGTTTGCAGTGGTTGCTGCAGCTGCAAGGAAATTGGCGTGGCCTTAACATGGGTGGAGTTATCCGCAGAATTGCGCATTCCCTCTGGCAAATGGAGTTCAAGCACAGCCCCCCTAAGGCCGTCCACGTAAACATTTCTAATTAATATTATTAGGTGGACGCCATAAGTGTTTGGTCCCACAGAGCCCTCATACCATCTTGATTCCACTGGTTCCAAAGCGGAACCATCATCGTTAATGTTTATTTGCAGGGTGAACTGTTCAACATGCCTGATCCCCGGACCCCCCGAGAGTATTATGCAGTCTGCAGTCAAATTGGCCCTGTAACTCCCTGGAGGTATGTTACCCACAGAAACCGTGAATGAAGCTGTAAAGGTAGCTAAGTTTCTAATAGGTCCCTCAAAGTACGCCGTCGCCTCGTTTCCTCCTCTCGAAGACATTCCATTTGGAAGTTTCAGCGAAAGGTTTACGCCGCTTATTGCGAATGGAGCCCTATTCGCCATGGTTATTTGATATGTGGCGTTGCTGGTTTTTGGGAAAACACTTACGCTGTTTTGCCATCCTGAATCAACAACCGAGAGGACGCTTTCTGAGGCTGGATAGCTCTCCACTGGTAGAGACGCCTTGAATTGCCTAACCAACTTGATGTGTGTTCCAAACTCTTTAAATGTGTAATTGACGAAAACCTTCAACGGAATGTTTAAAGCGGTTGTATTTATGTCAAAATATAGGATTGCTGTGCAGGATCCACCGCTTGCAAGGGTGGCGGCACATGGGTCAGAACATTTTATGGATCTAAGAAGCGCCGGCGGCGATGAGGAAGCATTTACAACAACCTCATGGACGGCATATCTTCCCTCATTGATCAACTCAATTGTTAATGGGACATATCGTGAAGTGGAGTAAACAGGCGTAGGGTCTGGATACCCCCAATAAACCGTGACAAGCGCAAATTCTGATACATAACTATGAAAACTTTCAACATCAACTGGAAAATATATAGACTGGCTCATTAGAAACGATGAGCCAGAAACTATTTTCAGATATTTCACATCCAACCTACCATAATATCTTCCCGCCGAAACTCCTGGGTCGATGTTAAGGATTAAATCGACGAAGCATGAACCGCCAGGCGTCATCCCGTTAACATATGTCCCCGAAATATCTTGGACATCCATTCCATTCGGAAGCCCAACATTTACAGTCATGGCGCTTATGGCATCTGGGAGCCTATTAATCAAGTAGACCCTCAGAACGATATCTTTTGCGGATGGAAGTAATGGAGCAGAGGCGCCGTTGTAAAGGGTGTTTACTGACGCAAGCATAATTGGCTCTTCTGGAGGCGGGCTTTCCACCCGCACTGAGACGTTAAGGGATGCGGAACCGCTATAGGATACATCATCTTCAGTTCTTGCACCCGCATCAACGTAAAGGGTGGCGTTATACACGCCCACTCGAGCGTTTGTGGGTATGGATATCCCTGAAAATGTCAGTGTAAAACGGTCTCCCTTATCGACAAGCCCGGTACTTGCCCGCGGATTTTTAATTACGAAGTTCCTTGGCAACGTTATATTAAAGTTTGCTGAACTTATTACATTATCCCCCGTATTCTCCAATATCACGTAGAGGTTAGTGTCAACGGAACCTGGATAAGAGGTGGGTGAAAAATAGGCATCTACAACCCCTAAAGAAATTGTGGGATACGGCGAAACTGTTAGAGGAATCGGGTGTATTTCAAATGAAAAGATGCCTGCCTTCAAGTATGTTATATTAAGCCTCAGCTCATAGAGGCCTGGGCTTAAAGAGCTTGAAATATCAAGTAGATATTCAAATGTGACGTAATCGCCAACGTTGACGTTCGTGGCAACGGTTCCATTAAGCAGCCGCGCCGGAGAGCATGCTCCGCTTCCAGAGCTAAATCCAATGTGTTCATCTGTAGTGTTCAGCCATCCAACCACCGATTGAGCCGGAGAGCCTCCCAGATAAACAACCTCAACCTTTAAATTAACCCTCCTACTGCCCGGATATATGCCTGGAGTATCCGCTGATGACCTCACATTAACATTTCTTATGTTGAATTCTTCGTATGGGTCGCCGAGAGTTCTGTTAGGAATAAGGGCTGCAGACTGCAAAATTAATATGAGAGCTACTATTAGGGTTAGAATCTTCCTCAAATCTTCCGGCCTCCTTTCTTAGTGGCGGGAGTCTACACCTTATTAATAAGCGATTCTGCCTTATTAGGAATAAATTTTCCAATAATCTCACCGTCTCTGATAACATAAATTTTCTCCATGCAATTAGCTACCTCCGGATCATGTGTTACGACCACTATCGTGTTTCCTGCCTTATTGAGATTTAGAAAAGTTTCAACCACAAGTTTAGCTGAGGCTCTGTCCAAATTGCCAGTAGGTTCATCTGCAAGCACGACGACTGGTTTTCCAACAATTGCCCTTGCAATTGCTACACGTTGTTGCTCTCCT
>JAGTRH010000147.1:2973-4241 GCA_018396795.1 Candidatus Bathyarchaeota archaeon | reverse complement strand
AGCGCAAGGCTATTCTAAATTATAATGTTGCTCCTAGGTATATGGTGGTGGAAAGTAGGCCGATGAAGCTTACGCCGCTGACTACTGCTCCAAGGGTGAAGGTTAAGACACCCCCCACTAAAGGCAAAAATAGCAAGGTGGTGCACGATGGACAGCCAATCGCCATGATCATCGTGGCAGAAATAATAGAGCCAAAGGATCCGGCTCCTATAGAGGCTATGCCCGGGTTTATAACTCTACATGTCTTGTTCATATTTTTCCTATACTGTATGGCTGTGAGCAAATAAAGCGCAGAAATCAAAGAAAATATAACTATCCACAGTAGCCTAATGGGCGTTACAATCACTGCCATGTTGCCTCTGGTCGCATATATGATTCCCGGCGACCCTGACGGTAATAGAATGAATTTCAACATAGTCTTTGAAAAGTATATTCCTGTATTAATGGAGATTGGTTTGAAACTCACACGTATCCAAAAAATCAAAAATATTAAGAAAGTCTGCAATACTGTGAAGACAGCTGTCAATAACAGAAGTAAGTATTTTTTCATTGCGGCGATCTTGCACACATTCCTATACGCGTTATTAAAAATATATTTCATACCTCTTCTCCATGAATAGTTATATAAAATTATTTAAGACTTGTGGCTAAATTGTTGGGGCTCGTAAACTTAATGTTTCAAACATGCGAAAGCCTCTTTTAAGGATGTATTATTAACATTGACGTGCCGTTGACTAAACCAATAAAGGGAATGAAAGTTCCGATAGAATAATATTATAATCCACTTTTATCTCTTTTTACAAATAATGTTTTAGATGGTTGATGTCAACGTTTCCGCTAAGTATAGTGGTAAACGTCATCTATTATTGAGAAGAATAAGAAAGCGATATTTATGCTAAGCCATTCCGCTCCCATAAGCTCTATCTCCATTTTTCGCTTATCCGTATCCAGTTTCAGGCTCTACTCAATTACCTTAAACAATAGCCATAGCTAGTCTGATCATCAATGAAGTGAATGATCTTGTTAATTCTCTCTTATTCACATATGTAACTTGTATTCTTACCTTTAGCGATATCTTTAAACCACCTCCAGCGATCCAAACTATTTCCATATCGATGATAACGCAAACTTCCTTAGAGATTTTACAGAATTAATTTGTTTGCGTTAAACACATTTTTTGAAAGAAGTTTGAAACGCTCATTCTAAGCATATACCTTCGAAACTGCCGAGTTTAATAATCTCCATGGATTTGCCACGAATGATGTAGA
>JAGTRH010000147.1:0-2963 GCA_018396795.1 Candidatus Bathyarchaeota archaeon | reverse complement strand
AGAATAAGGTTAAAAATACCTTTTAGGGAAAGGTTGATCCGGGAATAATACCTCAGCAATTGGGTTTGTTGCCCCTTACTGTATGAAAGTGAGCAATTGAACAATAACCTCTAAAGAGACCATCTTACGCACTAGTTCAAAACCTCTAATCCTTGCGATAAGGTTTCGGAAGTGTCCATACTGAGACGATACTTGTCGAAAAACCACCTAAACTGAATCAACATTGGATTGCCGAAGATATGAAGAATACTACATACTAGCTGGTATGGATTTCGATACCCTCTCTCTAGATGAAGAATTGGATTTGCAAACCTTTTAATGTTAAAAAATCTTGGCATTTAATGGGAAGGTTAAATAAAACTTGGAAAATGAGTTTTAAATAGCTTTTCAGTAAAGAGGGAGAATGAGGGGTTAAGTTGATTGTGTGAGCTAAGCTGGGCCATCAACTTAGACGAGGACTGTTTAAGGTGTAAAAAATATGATGGTGGCATGTGCCCCATAGTTCATAAACATCGACATATGGCTGAGGAACTATCAGACCCAAATAGGTTCAAAGGTAAAAGTAAGATTCTATGCGAAAGCAAGGAACTTTAGTAGGTGGCGCCGTCCAACTTCGCGGTGGCTAATTTAAGTCATCTACGGGGCAGATTCAAACAGTTGTTGATAAAGCAGATAAGTGAAAGCCTAAGGCGCATGTTCGGTTAAATTAAGGATTTTATAAGTCCTCCGTCTACTTGGATCACGGCCCCAGTTATATAGCTTGCCTTCTCCGAGGCAAGGAACACTGCTAGGCTGGCGATTTCCTCGGGTTTAGCCAGCCTTTTCAGAGGGATTTGACTTGCCCATTCGACGATCACCTCCTCGCGTTTCTTGCCGGTTTTCTCCGCCTGAGATATGGCTAGGTCATCAACCCTTTTCGTCCATGTCCATCCAGGGCATATGGCGTTAACGAGGATTCCATATTCAGCTAACTCGTTGGAGAGGGTTTTCGTCAGCCCGAGGATTCCAGACCTTAAAGTATTCGAGAGAACCAGCCTTTCAGCTGGTTGCTTAGCCCCAAAAGAAGTCATGTTAACAATTCCCCCCCAACCTTGCTTCTTCATATGAGGTATAACCTCTTTACAACAGTTTACTACGCTCATCAACAGTAAGTCAACGGTCTCACGCCAAACTCTTTCAGAAATCTCCTGAAAGAGCGTAGTGGGAGGGCCGCCCGTGTTATTCACCAATATATCTACCCTACCAAACTTTTGAACTGTTTTCCTCACCATCCGTTTAATATCACCTGGCTTTTTGAGATCCACTTTGACAGGTAAAGCCTGAACGCCCGTGGAGGACCTGATGAATTCGGAGGCCTCTTTTAAATCGACTTCATGTCTCGCGCATATGGTTACCTTAGCTCCCTCCGAAGCCAAGCCGTGAGCGACGGCTCTTCCTATTCCTCGGCTGGATCCCGTTACAATGGCGACGCGATCTCTAAGGCCTAAATCCATCTAGGCCGCCCCTTGTTTAACTTTATCTTCAAGTTACATAAAAATTGGATGGAAAAGGGCTTAATTTGGCTTTAAGGGATGGGTTGAAAAATGGGTTAGAACTGGAGGCTTTTGAGGTCTACAGCATGTGTTGAGGAAATCAACTGCGCATCGGCGGTGAGGCTGAATCCTATTAGCAAAGGTAAAAATTTAACCTTCCAGTAACTGGTAAGCCTGCATCATAAGCAATTGTTACCCCGAATATATTCGGGAAAATCTTATTTTTCAACGATTCTATTAATTCACGATTGCATGAAGGTTAAAAGATTCAATTCGGCTCACGTTCGAGCCCTTTAAAACCTTTAGCTGAAAATCCTCGGTGTACAAAGTTTTGCAGGGACTCTTGGTTGGACGTGAAATTTTACGGTTGAGATGTTTCGTCGTTCACGTCTTCAATGTTAAGGGTGTCATTAGATGTCCAGATTCATAAGAAATCTAAGGTTTCTATGTCGGATGTTAAATATGAGGTTTCGCACTCATAGACCCATTTTTCTAAGCCATATGATAACCTCAAGGTGCGATTGTAAATGCGTCTTCTGCCATTATTGGAAGCTAGGGAAAAGGTTTGAAATGAACACTGGCCAGATTCAGAGAATGCTTAAAGACGCTTGGGATACAGGGTTCACGGACTACGTCGTTTGGGGAGGTGAACCCCTTTTAAGAAGGGATCTCCCGGCGATCCTATCCTACGCCAACAAATTAGGCCTAGACAACACCATCATAACTAACGGGAACGCCTTGAAGATGATGATCGATGATATTGGAGAGGACCTTTACGGGCTAATCATCTCATTAGATCATCCGGATCCGGCATGCCATGACCGTCTTCGGGGATTTGATGGAATTTTCCATAGAGCCGTCCAGGGAATTGAGGAGGCTAAGAAATTTGATCATATAAACATCTTCATAAACTGCGTGATTCATAGGGAGAATATGGATTACTTGAAAGATATGGCTCAGCTGGCTAAACGCTTGGGCGTGAAAATTACATATGAGATGATGGAAGTGGTTAAAGGATATAATGAGCACCTGGCCTTAACCCCGTGGGAGGTGACGAATACGGCTTACAAGTTGTTAGAAATAAAAGAGAGGGGATACCCTGTAGCGAATTCTTCAAGCTACTTTAAAGCCTTGGCACGACATGCTGAATATCAATGTCACGTTCCTAAAGTCTTGTTAACGGTGGAATGGGATGGGGACGTAAGAGTATGCTCCACCATTGCTGAGGAACTTAGACCGGGGTCGAAGAATTACAAACTAGGGAACGTCACCGAGAGATCCTTCAGAGAAATCTTCGCCTCCAAGAGCTATTTCGAATACGTTCAAGTAGCTGAGCGATGCTGTAAATGCGACCTGTCCTATCCCAGAGAGATAGCGTTAACCTACTCGTTTAACGGTGAGGCTATTCGAAATTTCTTTGGCAAGAGCGTT
>JAGTRH010000146.1 GCA_018396795.1 Candidatus Bathyarchaeota archaeon | reverse complement strand
AAGAAGCTAACCATAAGCGCATCCGTATACTCTGGGATTTACACCACCCATACAGAATGAGGGATGAGAAACCCGAAGAAACCTACAGCAATATAGGCCAGTACACAGTGAGTACGCACATCAAAGATTCAATCGTAGAAAATGGAAAGATAAGATATGTTCCGCTAGGTGAAGGTGATGTGCCAATAAAGAAGATGCTTGAACTTTTAATTAAAGGAGGATACAAGGGCTATTTTACATTTGAATGGGAGAAAAGATGGCATCCACACCTATTAGAACCCGAAATAGTATTCCCACAATATGTACAAAAAATACGGGAATGGTTAAGCATGATTTAACGCCTTAAAATCTTCCGTAAACTTTACCTCTAGAAACATTTTCACCAAAAATATACTTCGTTAACAATTTCATAGTGATTACAGTATTAAAAAGGGTTATAGGTTGCTTCAAAGTTTTAGTGACTATAACGCCGAAAAGAGAATAGAGGTAAGTAGCGTATCTAGTTTCGATTGGGGCTATCGCTCATGGCAATTTCCCCTTCAATCTCTCTTTTTCTGCTTCCAACAATTTTTGAGATCTAATTTTTGTCATCTCATGTTGCCGTGGGATCCACAACTTTTCCCATAAATAGTATTGTTCCTGAACGATCATCTCTTATGACAAAAAAGAATGGTCTGTCTACGACGAAAGTGGGTGTAGGTGTGGGTACTGCAGTGAGAGAAACTCCTACGGTTGTAGCGGCTGCTGCTACTGTTCCTTTTTCGTTGACCTCAATGACAGCCATATGATCCACAAAGTCTATGAAAAGGTCAGTTGGAGCAATACCTCGAAAATTAGCATGGAATGGATCAAAAGCGACTTCCATTCCAAGCTTCTCTAAAACATCATTTAAGCGCTTGACTCCATATTCAAGCTTGAACTTCGGAAACTTTACCTCTAGGCCTTCAATAAGCCTGAATCCGCTAATATATCTCTGCCACGCCTCTAGGTTTAATGAGTCAATGAACAAATCGAGAGTGATATTCCTATTTGGTAAGAAAACATACATTGCGATCTTGTCTCTGCCATAAGGAAATCTTGCAGCCCTGAAGTTTTCTCCTTCATAGTAGCTGAAGTTTCCCCTTGTCGACATCATATCCACTTTTACTACGCTTCCATTAGAGAGGTGGAAGTCGCCTTTCCCGGTTGCTGTCTCGTTGAAGCTTGTTAACCATTCTCCCTTAAAATAGATCGCGTTAATTAGAAACATAACTAATTCTGGATCAATTTGGTCAACCATTTTATCTATTTTCCCACCAGTTTCATTACTTAACCAAGCATTTATCTCGTTGGGAGTTTGAGGGTTTCCGAAGTCTCGAGTGAAGACATCGCTTTTAAAGTAGTCTTCTACCCTTTGCTGGAAGTCTTGTTTAACTAAAGGCTTAAAACTATCTCTAATCCAGATCGAATTAGCGATGCTTAATTGTACATGTTTATCAACATTTTTTAAACTTTCTATCAAATTCAAGTATTCTTGGTTTATCTCTTCTAAACTCATATTTCCAAATTGAAGAACTCTTGCCATAGCATCCTTAGTTGTGCCTTCTGCCCCATTAAAGGTCATCGATAAGGCTATAGAAATACTTAAGGGGGAAATGAAAACATTCTTACTCCCTTCTTCAATAGAGATCTCTTTAAATATGTTGAGGGCAAACTTTGTATTTGACGAAACAAGATTTCTGTCAACCGAATTTGCCTTTTCATCGGATAAGGCATAAGCATCAATCATTTGATTTCGCGGACTTAAATGTTCATTTACAATAAATCCAACAGAAAATGCAATTAAAACGATGAGCGCTGTTAATACTATCTTTCTACTCTTTGATTGCTTTATCATCTAAATTACCTTTAAGGTACATTCTAGGGGAATATTTATAAGTCTATACATTAGAACACCCCGATTTTCGCTAGTCCTTAATCAGTAATTGCTTATTCTCGCCAAAAGCAATAGTTAAAACAAGCAGCGCCGAGCAAAAATATCATTTACGCATTTCTTTATTAATGCGTATAATGCGATATGCAAAGAATAATCCGAGGATAAGTAATGTGATGGATAAGACACCAAGGGCTCCGCTTTGAACCCCAATCCAGAAAACATCCGAATGCGCTGGAAACTCTTAGTGGACAAGTGCCAGATAATTGAAATGCTTAAAACAGTAAGCGTGATTGAGGCAACGCCATACAGTAACACAGTTAAGGAGAACGCCTGCTTAATTCTTGTCAATTTCCCTCAAATCTACGTTAACTCCAAGAGATAATTAACTTTACGGGAGAATTAATGATAGAATTTATTAAATCTTGCTATATATTATAACGGTGGATTATGCCCTTTACTCCCTTCCATTTGGGTCCCGGTTTAGGTTTAGGTTTGCCTTTAAGGAGGTATCTTCACGCTCCAACATTTATTTTGGCAAACATTATCCTTGATTTAGAACCCTTTTTTGTACTTTATTTCGGGTTAAGTTATCCTTTACACGGGTACTTCCACACTTTTTTGTTGGCTATACTAATGGGCTTGGTCTTCGGCTATGTTATGTATCTTCTTGAAAGATTTCTGCATCCACTCTACAAAATCTTCTTACTTGAGAGAGATAATAATTTAAATCCGAAATCTTTTGTCGCTGCTGGGGGTTTAGGAACAGGGCTTCACGTTTTACTGGACACTCCGCTTTACTCTGACATCACACCATTTTACCCATTAACAGCAAATCCATTCTACAATCCGGCTCTCACAACGGAAATCTATAGTTTATGTATCTGGATGGGAGCATTTGGAATAATGTATTACCTTGGACTACTAGGACTTTCAATATGCAGGAAGCTAACCAAGAAAAGGCACCCAAACATCTTCTGCTAAAGAATACTATCTGGACATGTTTTATGAAAGAGATGCTCAGTAATTTTTTCTTAACGACATCAGACGAATGGATAGTTTTATAAGCATTTGCGGCGTAGATAATGTGATGTGCAAAGACTCGCGCAAGATGTTTTTGCACAGATAAATAAGATAGAAGTTGAAAAGCATAATGTTAAATAGGAAGATGTATAAGGCGGTTTGCTCCGACTGCGGAAAAGAATGCGAAGTCCCCTTCCAGCCTGATCCTAATAGGCCCGTCTACTGCCGTGAATGCTGGGAGAAACGTAGAAACAGAGGACGAAGATACCGATATTAAATTAATTGACCAGTTAGCCTTTTAGCCTTCACATTATAATGGTCTCAAAATCATCAACCGTGAAGGGAGGCTGGGGTATCGCGTTCTATAAAAACAAAAGTATCAACCATAAATTAGCCGCTTGATTACTGTGAAGAATGGAATTAATGTAGCTTTAAAAACGTTTGTTTTGAATCTGAGTACTGCATTACGATGTAATTTAGTACTTGAATTAAAGATTTAAAGCCTAGCGCTAACTAATAGTTTTAGTAGTCATGAAGGTGCTGCCAAGAGTCTTTTACGAAAGGACCCCCGATATAGTTGCAAGGGAACTTCTTGGAAAAGTGCTTGTCAGAAAATTAGCAGACCAAATTTTAAGTGGGAAAATTGTTGAAACAGAAGCCTACTACGGCGAGAAAGATCCAGCTTCAAAAGCCTATAATGAGAGAAAACCCTTTAACGAGCCGATGTTTCAAAACGCTGGCAGAACATTTATTTACATGGTTCATGGAAACTGGCTCTTAAATGTAGTTGCCCATCCAAGGGGCGGTGTCGGCGCTGTTTTGATAAGGGCTCTGGAACCACTTCAAGGAATAGAAGTAATGAAGAGGCATAGGCGAGTGGACGACTTGTATGCCCTAACCAGTGGTCCAGGAAAGCTTACAAAGGCTTTAGCTATAACAAAGGAGTTAAATTGTGTAGACGTCACAGATGTAAAAAGCGTGTTATTTATTGTTGAAGGGGATAAAACTGGTTTTGAAATCTGCACATCCCATAGGATAGGAGTTAAAGCAGATCTTCCACAGGAATTGAGATTTTATTTGAGGGGAAACAGATTCGTCTCTAAACCGTAAGATTGCTTCTTGAAGATTTATTTTATCCATAAGCCTTATGAACATCTTGCAACAAATGAAATGCAGGAGAGAAAAATAGAATGGTTTATTGCGTGAAATGCGGCGCTAAAAACCCGGATGACGCTAAAATTTGTTCCCAATGTGGCGCCCCATTATATTCATTAACCGAGGGCGAGCGGACGAGACGCAGGGATAATGAATGCTTCGGAACCCAC
>JAGTRH010000145.1 GCA_018396795.1 Candidatus Bathyarchaeota archaeon | reverse complement strand
CTATGCTTGCAGAAGAACAATACCCAAAATACGCAAATTATACTGAAAGGCTAAACAGTTGTTAAATTTTGCTTTACCATAACCTTCGTCATCCTGTTTTCACATAACCCTCAATTTGTATAGATATCTCAGACCCCTGGATGATCCTAGCTCTAAACCCTCCATAACCCAACTTACCGTAGAAATTGTAAATCGATCTATAAAGTTGCAGACTCTCGGAAGAGAAACCTCTACATATCTCCTCACTTATTTACTTGATAGCCATAGAGTTCTGATGCAAGGATTGAAGAGGAAGAGATATATGCATGATGCTATGGAAAGAGAAACCTATTTAAGATTAAAGGCTCAATAGATAATAGAATATTATAATCTTAGAAAATTGTAAAGATCCATTTCTCATCTGAGAAATTCTTTTCTTCCGGTTAATGCGTAGATTATTGATTCACAAATGTATGCTACGTGATCAGCTATTCTTTCAAAATATCGTATTGTAAGTACGCTTGAAACAATAATTCTACTTTCAATAGTTCTATCTCCTATCATCTTATCGAGGAAATCGAAGCAGAGTTTATCAACGTCTTTCTCTATATCCGACACACTTTTAGCAACCTCCGTCTTTTGGCTTTTTAGGGCTTCTATGCCTATCTTCATCATATCTAGGACTTTTTCACTTATTTCTATAATATATGAGCGCACCCATTCTTCGCATTCTTTTAGCCCACCGAAACGCCTATTAATGTAGGATATATCTAGAGCATATCTCCCAAAGCGGGTGAAATCATAAGATATCTTCATGTAAGATTTTATCGTGCGTAAATCTGAGGCTACCGGCTGGAATCTTGCGATAATTTCGAAAGCCTTATCCTCAGTCTGATCAGCCAATATGATTAGCGTATCCGATATTTCTCTGATTCTATTATATGACTCTCCGCCATGAAGGTTTTCCTCAATAGCCATGGAGACAGCTTGGTATGCTAAGTCACCCATCCCATAGACTAGTGTTGAGAGTTCCCTTAACTTCGAATCTATTATCCTACTCATAAACTCTACCTCAGCCAAACTTTCCAGTTATATATCTTTCGGTTAACTCGTTCTCGGGATTCTCAAAGATATCTTTAGTAGGTCCATACTCCACAAGCTCGCCTAGATATAAGAAGGCCACGTAATCTGATACTCTAGCAGCCTGCTGTACATTGTGTGTTACGATGACAACTGTGTAGTCCTCCGCTAGTCTCCTAATTAAGGCTTCTATTTTCGCCGCTGATATTGGGTCTAGACTTGAGGTCGGCTCATCCATCAATAGGACCTCTGGCTTAACAGCTAGAACTCTAGCTATGCAGAGTCTCTGCTGCTGTCCCCCAGAAAGGGTGAAGGCACTCTCGTTTAATCTATCTTTAACCTCTTCCCATAGGGCTGCTTCTTTTAGACTTTTTTCCACAATTTCAGTCGGTCTTCTTCCATCTGCAATTTTGTGAATTTTTACTCCGTAAGCGACGTTTTCAAAAATTGATCTTGGAAGAGGGTTCGGTTTCTGGAAAACCATTCCAACTTTTCTTCTCAATTCATAAACATCTGTTTTTTCATCGTATATATTTTGTCCGTCAATGTATATTTCGCTCTTGCTGCGGCATCCATCTATAGTTTCATTCATTCGATTGATTGCCCTTAGAAGGGTACTTTTTCCACATCCGGAAGGTCCCATTATTGCAGTTACAGTGTTTTCTTTTATGGTGAGAGTTACATCCTTCAGAACATGATTGTCTTTAAACCATACGTTAAGTTTTCTTACATCTACCTTAGCCATGGTTGCCTCCTCCGATAGTGAATCCTTAAAGCCACACCAATTGACGCAAAAGAGATGGTGAGCAAGAAGAGGATGAGGGCTACTCCAAAAACCTTGTCCGGTGGTTCTCCTAGGGCGACAATTTTCACGTATAGGTTGAAGGCTAAAGCCATAACAGGTTCAAGTGGCGATTTGGGTAAACCTCTAGTCACCAAGACACATGAGGTGAAAAGTATTGCCGCGGTCTCTCCAGCAATCCTTGCTATGCCCAATAAAATGCTAGTAATTATTCCTGGAGCCGCCGAGGGAATTGTTATTGATTTCACGATTTCCCATTTGGAGGCTCCAAGCGCTAAGGCCGCTTCTTCAAAGCTGTTCGGCACCATTTTGATCGCTTCTTCTGTCCCTCTTATCATCGTTGGGAGCATCATCAATGTCAGGGTTAGCCATCCCGAAACGAGGGAGATTCCTAAACCAAGCTGTCTGCAGAAGAACGTATAGCCGAATAATCCTATAAGTATGGATGGCATTCCAGCCAGGTTGTTAATGGCTTGGTCTATAACACGTATTAACATTCCATGGCGAGCGTATTCTGTGAGGTATATAGCCGCAAAAACTCCGATAGGCCCTGCAACTCCAACTGCGCCTAACAATAAGTAGACTGTTCCTATTACCATTTCAAAAAGTCCGCCTTGAAGTACACTTGTAGTTAGAAGATCCAGCCTAAGCGTGCTAATTCCAGTTAGAAGGATGGATGCTACCCAGAGAAAAGTTGTGAGACAAATAGCTGTTGGCGCTCCTAAAATGGTAAAGAACGCCTTTTCCCTTTTTTTGCCCAACCCCATCAGCCTCCTAACCTTTTGATTCCCCTTTTGACAAATATGTCAGCCAACGAGTTTACAAGAAGAGTTATGATGAATAAGATTAAGCCCAAACCAAACAAGGCACTGTACTCGAGAGTTCCAACAGCCGCCTCACCCATTTGCATGGCTACAACCGCTGTAAGCGTGTACACCGGTGATAGAAAGTTCCAAGGCGGTTTAGGGATCACCGCGACATTACCAGCCACCATAAGCACTGCTACTGTTTCGCCAATCGCTCTTCCAAAGCCCAACATAATGCTCGCAAAGACCCCGGACTTTGCTGTAGGGATAACCACATCTTTTATCGTTTGCCATTTCGTCGCCCCAAGCGCTAAAGCAGCTTCTTTATATTCTTTTGGAACTGCAGCGATTATTTCTTCTGAAACGCTTACAATCGTGGGGATAGCCATTATCGCCAATATAAGCGATGCTGTTAATGCCACTGTTCCAGATGATAACCCAAATAGGAAGGCTATTCGTGGAGCCAGGAAAATCATACCTATAAACCCATATATTACCGAGGGAACGGATGCTAAAAGTTCAATTAGTGATTTTACAATATCTTTTATTGAAAACGGCAAGACCTCCGCTATGAATATTGCCGTGGCGACTCCCAGAGGAACAGCTACTATAAGGGCTCCAGCTACAATTATGAGAGAGCCATATATAAGCGGAAGGGCTCCGTAAAGATTCGAGTTTGTTTCCCAAAAAGGACCAGTTATAAAATCTATTCCAAACGTAAAGAAAGCCTGCATCCCCTCTTTTGCTACGAACAGGAGCATTAGAAAAAGAAAAATTGTGGATGATGAAGCACACATAAGCGTCAGCGTCTCTGCAAGCTTATCTTTAAAGTGCCTCAAAAAACGGGTTCTTCCACGTTTACTGTAGCTCAAGAATTACTCTCCTCCAGACTTAAGGGGCAGGGTAAACATACGGCAACTTCAAGAACCCGCAGTCTTCCACTATCTGTTGGCCTTCCTCGCTTCTAACGAAGTCTATGAACCTATCAGTAAGCGACCCGCTTTTAGGCTGGCCGTTTGTAACAAGATAGAGATACCGTGAAATTGGATATTCTCCCTTCACTATTGAATCGATCGTAGGGTAAAAGTAGGGTTTTCCATCTTCTTTAGCTAGGGCTACCACATGCATATTTTCACTTATAAAGCCAAAGCCGACATATCCTATTGAGTATGGAGTAGTTTCAATCATATGTTTTACAGCTGGGTTGCTTGGCTGTACACTTGCACGTGCTGTCACGTCATATTTCCAAGGGTGCATTGTGTACTCTTCAAATGTTCCTCTTGTGCCAGAACCGGGTTCTCTAACGACTACAAAAATCTCTTCATGGGGTAGTCCAGACTTCACCTCATCCCAGTAAGTGTATATTCCGGCAAAGATCTTGCCAACCTCTTGTAGGGTAAGGCTTAGCGGATAGCTTGAATTCGCCACTGAAGGGTGGACCACTACACATACGGCGTCTAATGCTATTGGATGAAGCCACAGGTCAACCCCCTTACTTTTTGCATTATCTATTTCGGTTTTTTTAGGATCTCTTGAAGCCATCCCAATATCCACAACACCGTCTATCACGTTGCTGTAACCGACGCCAGACCCTCCGCCCTGAACA
>JAGTRH010000144.1 GCA_018396795.1 Candidatus Bathyarchaeota archaeon | reverse complement strand
CCAATTGCAAACATGCTGAACATTACAGTATTAAAAGAAAAGTTTCCCGTAAATTCTCATGTGAAATTGTTTGATGTAATCTCCACCAGAATTCGTCTTACTCAAAACAGTAGCACTAAATTACAGTTTATATCTCTACATTTAATATTGCTTTTATTAAGGATCCTATGACAAATGTTAGACATGCTATTCCAAGACTTATTATTGTCATCTCAAGAAATCTCTTTTTAAGCGGCAGATCTTTTGCTACCGAAATATAGAAAGTAAACAGAAAAATGACCATGATTGCATTAAATATCGATAAGCCTAAGCACGTATAAACGTTAGATAAAAACAGAAATGGGAATATCAAAAATAAAACTGTAAAAACGTATGCAGTACCCGTATAAGCAGCTGCCTTAAAAGGATTTTTTGTACCTTCCTCCGATTTAGTTGACAGATACTCGGATGTAGCCATTGATAGGGATGCTGCGACCCCTGTGATCAACCCGGTCATAGCAACTATGCGTGTATCTTGAAGAGTGAGAGTAAAACCGGCGAGTGCTCCAGTGAACTCGACAAGCGCGTCGTTTAAGCCTAAAACCATGGAACCAACATATTTGAGCCTTTCTTCATCAATCAAACTCATCAGCTGTTTTTCATGAGCATCCTCATCCTCAACAATGCTAAGTGCGTTAGGAAAAGTCTTTGAAATCTTCTTGTATGTGTTTTGAGCACTCTCTTCACCTCTTTCCATAAGCTTTATTCCAAAAGTTAACCCAAAAATTTTAGAAATTAAAAAATACTTCCAAATCATAAGCCGATCAGGACTTATGTCTTTATGAGTATAATTTTTCCAGAACTCGTAATGTTTGAGTTCGTCTTCCGAAATACGTTTTAATATGTCTTTATTATTTGGGTCCTTCACTGAACGAGATATTTTCTCGTATATGAAATGCTCAGTAATTTCATTTTTCTGAGCAGATAATATCGTTTTTTCAACATTTTTATTTAACATCACAATTTTACTATTTTATTAAAATTATTTATTGTTTCCTGAGGAAATTAATCGACCTGAAATCGATACAGATAAAATGATATTCATGGAATAAAGTAATGACCGTTGAATTTATCATTATCATAATTCTACATTATTTATACTCTTTCCAGTCTTGTTTAAGAAATATTTCAGGATTAAAGTCGAGTAAAATAAAATCATGATTGAAAATAAAATATTCATAAAGTCACCTAACTTTAAATACGAATCTACAGTGACTAAAACGTATGTTGGTGTTAAGAGTAGTGCTGAGATTAACATTGATGTCCATCCAACAAATGGCGATGGTGTTCCCCGGCGGGTTTTTCCAAGAAACTTAACTATAATATGGAGGCTTATTGAGCATCCTATCATTGATGTTGAGATTATTAGAGTTAGTGGTAAAATTGGGTTAATGCCATGGATTATAGATAAACCTATTATTACTAAGGATGGAATTGCTGAAGATACCAGTATAAAATCGTATAAAAGGGCTTTAATTATTATGCGCATATCTATACCAGAGGTTAATGGAACCCAAAGACTATCTAAGTCCGAGAATCTCCAATTGCTGACAAGCATCGATGGCGTAATCAGCGAATACGTGCCTAAAAAGAAAATTAAGAAGAATATAGGTGGCTGCTGGACACTTTGTGATGAACTGGTGCTGATGGCTGTGAGGGCAAACAAAACTATTGCGTATAAGAGAATAACTGCAAATAGACTTCCTTCTCGCATCATTCGAATAACCTCTTTTCTCATCAAGAAGCTAAGTAAAGATCTCGATTCAAGATTTAACGTGAGAATCGAGCTCGTTCTTGAAAACATTTTGATACTCCTCTCCATTTTCAATGTCTGCACTCGCATTGATGTATCAAATGGAGAAGCAAATGGAACATATGTTGCTGCTGGAAAAAAGTTCCTTCTGGAAGTTAACATAAAGAATGTTGTTGATAGCAAAAAGAAAGAAGTTAGGCCTAAAATATCTATTAAATTAACATCAACACCGTATATTATACTAACGAGAATTTCAGCCAAGAACGTAGAGGGGTAGGGAAGTAAACTATACTTTAGCGGTAAACCGACGAAGAACCCGAGCGATGGAAGCATTAGAAGAACAATGGTTGAGAGCATGAGTATATTTACCCATATTTTTTGGTGTAAAGCTTTTACTATTGAAAGTGATATTTTAAGGAAGAATAATAGGAATACAAATAGAAGCATAGATAGAAGCATGAGTGCCGCTGAATAAGCTGAAAGATTAAGCGAGAAAATGAGCATTGCATAGAGAATGAAAATTGGATTTGCAAATAAAAGCGAATACGATAGATCGCATAGTATACTTGCGATCAGAAATTCTCTAGGTTTTATGGGCGATGTAAAAATGAAGCTTTGTTCGTATTCAAATACCGTATAACCTTTTAACGACAATAGGATAGAAAAAGCGATAAATCCGCTGAACACCGCTGATAGGGCTTCGGCGAATAACTCCATGTTCGAAGATCCTTGCTTAACCATGTTATTTATCGTTATTGAGACACCGAATACGCTTGGAAGAAAACCGAATGTATAAACTAATAGTAGCGCTATACTGGCCTTAGATGCTCTAAAGGCGCCGAGGATCGCTTTAACCTTAAACTTGTATATGTTTAAGATCATACTTGCTCTCATGATCTTCCTCTTCTTAAAAAGCCGAAGAAACCCTTTCTTCTCTTTTCAAAGGATTCCTCAATAAATTGCTCCTTTGCTTCCTCCATCAATTTAAGAAAAACTTCCTCCAAAGTTGCGTTTTCGCCAGTTTTAGATATCAGCTGAAGGTTCTTTAAATCCCCAGAGGCAACATTCTGCCCTTTATGAATTATCGCAACTCTATTGCAAAGTCTCTCTGCTGTATCAAGCATATGCGTAGATATAAAAATGGTTTTGCCGCCACTAATTCTTTCTCCAAATAACTCTTTTAGAATATGTTGCCCCATAGGATCAATGCCAATAAATGGCTCATCAAGAATCAATAAGTCCGGGTCATGTATAAGTGCGGCTGCTACCGCGACTTTTTGGCGCATTCCTCTAGAGAGCGAAACTATTAGTGTCTTCCTTTTCTCCTCAAGTTCAAATAGTTTGAAAAAGTAGTTCATTCTCTCCTTAATCTGACTATTCGAGACACCTCTTACTTTTCCTGAGTATATAAGAAATTCTTCGATAGTCAAGTAATCTGGTAAAGAAACAGATTCTGGGACATATCCAATAATCCTTTTATATTCATAGGGCTCCTCATTTATATCTACGCCATTAACCCTGACGGTACCTCTATCCATTCTTAAGAGTCCAACTATTATTTTAAGTGCTGTCGTCTTCCCAGCGCCGTTCGGACCTATAAGCCCAAATATTTCTCCCCTTCGAACATCCAGGTTTAAACCCCTAAGCGCTTGAGTCCCATTATAAGATTTCCAAACATCGATTAATTCGATAATCGGGATATTCATGGAATACACCATATTTGCAGCGCTATCTTTTGTAACCTAGTTTCCTTAGCAAGTTTTTGCGCCATTCGACTCCCTTGTCGTCTTCTATACCCTTAGGCTTCAATCCATCAATAACGCCTAATATACCCCTTCCTTGCTCGGTCTCTGCGACAATAACCTGCAGCGGGTTTGCAGTTGCAGCATATATTGTGCAGACTTCTGGAACCCTTTTTAAGGCGTTAAGCACATTTATTGGATATGCGCCTCGCATAAATATTATGAATGAGTGCCCGCAACCGAGTTTAAGCATATTTTCAGCGGCGGTTCTCTTAAGTTCTTCATCCGTGCCCTCGACTCTAACTAAACATTCTCCACTACTCTCACAGAAGGCTATGCCAAACTTTATACCTGGAACTGAATTTACCATGGCCTCATAGATATCTTCAACAGTCTTTATGAAATGAGCCATTCCAAGAATGACATTACAATCCTTCGGCATATCTATACTCACAATTTTAATATCTAACACGACTTCCACCCTTAGACTATATTACATACGGAGTGCTGTAAAAATATTTTTGCAATAACTTAATCCCTCAGTCTTTTTAGATAACTCCTATCTGTTAACGTAAGACTTGATATTTCCCCGTTGATCAAAAATTACATCTAGCAAGCCAGTAAAACCTGCGTGAACCGAGTAAAATATGTAGCATAAATAAATGCAACTCGTGCACCGCATATACTCATTTCTAAGTTTCTCGATTAATGGACTTGTCCACATTTTTGGTAAATCATG
>JAGTRH010000143.1 GCA_018396795.1 Candidatus Bathyarchaeota archaeon | reverse complement strand
CCCCCTCCTCATAAGTCATATTGTCAGGCATCAGGTGAATATTTTCCTCCGGAGCTAAAGCGTACTCGGAGAAGACACCATCATAGGGTGGGGCGCCGTAAAAACGAACACTCGGACACAGATTATATCGTCCTGTTCTACAGTATTCGCATACACCGCAAGTGAAGCCAGGTTCTATTACAACCCTCTGACCAACCCGAACATTTTCTACTCTTTCACCAACCTCTGCAACCTCGCCTGAGCACTCATGCCCCAATATCAACGGTTTATTAACAACAAACGATCCTATCTTACCATGAAGGTAGAAGTGCACATCTGAGCCGCATACCCCAACCCGCTTGATTCTGACGAGAACATCCCTTGGACCAATCCGTGGAACGTCAACATCTTCGATTCTCATATCTAAAGGTTTATACAAAACAGCCGCCCTCATCTTTCCCATAAAGCATCACCTTTTCAGGAAACATTTACTAATGCGCTTTAGATCGACTTAAGCCTTTAGGTAACCCATCTATCTTTTAATGTCATTAAAACATTATATCTAACTTTGGAGCTGATTTATTTCATGCAGGGTATTTTAACGATAGGTGAAATCCTCGTTGAGATTATGCGAAAAGAGAAGGATGTGCCATTTAATTTTCCAGGCGAGTTTATCGGGCCCTATCCAAGCGGGGCTCCAGCAATTTTCGCTGATGCAGCCGCCAAGCTAGGTTTTCCATCAGCCATAATTGGCGCTGTTGGAAATGACGAATTTGGTATGCTTGTGCTCAATAGGCTTAAAAACGATGGAGTAGATGTCAACCACATTAAAATTTTAAAGAATTATCTTACAGGCATAGCTTTCATATCCTACTTTTCCGATGGATCAAGGAAATTTATATTCCACCTTAAACATTCGGCCTCTTCACGGCTTTCAGCAAAAGATATAGATGAGAACTATGTTGCTCAATTCAAGCATTTACACATAATGGGCTCAGCCCTATCGACCAGTAGAAGCATACGCCAAGCATGCTATAAAGCCGTGGAAATAGCCTACAACAGAGGCGCAAGCATATCCATAGACCCAAATATTAGGCCGGAGCTAATGTCCATACAAAAAATAAGGGAGATCTGCAAGCCTGTAATTGACAAAGCGAATATAATCCTGCCAAACATAGAGGAACTGAAAATTCTAACAGGTATAAAAGACATGGATTCGGCATGCTCGAAAGTGCTGAAGGAAGGAGCAGAAATAGTCGCTGTTAAAATGGGAGCCCAGGGGTCAACAATTTATTGGAAGAATGAAAAGAAGCATATACCAGCATTTAAAGTTAGAGAGGTTGATCCAACCGGTGCCGGCGACACTTACGACGCAGCATTCATCGTAGGGTTGCTCAAGGGATGGAGCATCGAGAAGACTGGCTACTACGCCAACGCAGCCGGCGCACTAGCCGTAACAAAATTCGGGCCCATGGAAGGATGTCCAACTCATAGCGAAATCTTAGAGCTTATAAAGAGAGAGTGGCCTGAAATACTAAACATGTTTAAAGCATAAAATTCTAAAATGAATCCAAGAATCCAAACGGGAGATCTACCTTTACTACTCTAGTATTCATTCATGGAAGGCGGAAAAATATAAATGTAGGAAAAGCGAAGAGAAGGTGGAAGAATATGAGTGCTTGGCTAAATAAGCTGAAAGGCGAAAAGATATTTGTAGTTCAGGGAGCTGTATCGCTATTTCTCCTAATAATTACAGTTCTAGTCTGCTCTCTAAGTAAAGGTTTACCTGAAGAGAACGGCATCATATCAGCAGCCATATGCATATCGGTAACGATTTTCATTGCAATAGCATCAACCTCCCTAAAAGAGGGGGCTGAAGGAATCGCGTTCGCATTTATAGGGTCACTTATATCTGGAATTGTAGCATCTATGGTCGGATCAAGGATAACTTTCGACCCATCATTTCCATTCAGAAGCTATTTAATATCATCACTCATCCTTGCCATAGCTCTCTCGCTCAGCTGTAACCTTTACATGATGCCGGAGAAACCAGATATTCATAAGGATGGCTTAAGAGGAGTTCTATCCTGGATTTGCGTAACAGCAATAGCAATACTCATAAACTTCATAATAATATACTGGCTCCCAAAGATAATTTAGTTACTTCGCAAAAAACGCTATTTTAAGTTCCTTCTCCCCCAATATTCTATTCCACAATACTTATCTATTCTCTTAAGCAATCTCTCTTTGTGCGTTAACCTAGGTTGATAATAATGAACTATGCTATAGCAACTCTTGGAAGCCACTCCGCACTACAAATACTGAAGGGTGCTAAAGATGAAGGGTTCAAAACTATTGCCATATGTAAAGGCGACCACGCCTTCATCTATAAGCATTTTGGTGTTGCAGATGAAATAATTGAGATCCCATCGTATGATAAATTCCATACTGTAGAAGGCGATCTTATAAAACGGAATGCCATATTGATTCCCCATGCATCGCTAATAGCCTACGTGGACCTAAAAGCCATCGAAAACATGAAAGTTCTCTACTACGGAAATAGAAAAATTCTCTTCTGGGAGAGCGATAGAGATAGGCAGCGAACATGGCTCGAGAGGGCAGGGTTAAATCTGCCGAAGGTCTTCAGCGACCCCTCAGAAATAGACAGACTTGTCATAGTAAAGTTTCAGGGCGCAAAAGGTGGCCAAGGATACTTTTTGGCTAGAAATGAACGTGATTTTAAGCGAAAGATAGGATCAGCGGAGGACTATGCAATACAAGAATACATTGTTGGAGTACCCGTCTACATACATTACTTCTACTCAGTTATACGAGGCGAACTTGAGCTTATGGGTTTTGATAGGCGCTATGAATCAAACGTAGACGGAATCGGGAGACTGCCAGCCAACCTTCAACGCGACCTAAAGGTGACATACACGATCGTCGGGAACTTCCCGCTTTTTCTCCGCGAATCCCTCCTACCAGAAGTCTTCAGAATGGGCCAAAGAATTGCTGACGCATCAAAAGAATTATGTAGTCCAGGAATATACGGCCCATTCTGCTTGGAAACCGTTGTAACACCAGACTTAAAGTTTTATGTCTTCGAGATCTCAGCGCGAATTGTTGCTGGAACAAACGTTTTCATGGAGACATCCCCATACGCGATTATCAAGCATGGTAAACCTATGAGTACCGGGCGGAGAATAGCCCTGGAGATAAGAGAGGCAATAGAGCAGGACAGGCTGAAAGAAATATTAGGGTAAGCGCGAATAATATTCTTGGCGGTGATCACTTGGTTATCAAGAGAAGCGATATTCAGAAAATTATCTCGGAATATAATCCCAATAAAATAACTATTGGCGTTCTAGGTTCCCACTCAGCCGAAGAAGTCGGCATATCGGCCAAGGCATTTGGTTTTCCAACTCTTGTCGTCTGCCAGAGGGGTCGAGAGACTTTGTATGCGGATTACAATAGGTATTTGTTTGACCACGTAATTCTCCTAGATAAATTCTCGGATATTATAAGGGAAGATGTTCAGAGAGAGATGTTGGAGTTAAATACGATCTTTATCCCAAACAGATCATTCTCGGTTTACGTTGGATATGATAATATTGAAGACAAATTTAAGATTCCAATGTATGGAAATCGCTTTCTCCTAAGGGCTGAGGAAAGAAACGCGCCACGAAACCAGTACTGGCTCCTGGAGGAAGCAGGCATAAAAATACCTAAGAAGTTTAACAGACCTGAAGAGATAGATAGGCTCGTCATAGTTAAAGTTCAGCAGAAAAAGAAGCCTCTGGAGAGAGCATTCTTCTACGCTTCATCACCAGAAGACTATTATAGAAAAGCAGAAGAGCTCATAAAGAAGAAAGTAATAGACGAAGAAGGCCTAAAAAAGGCTCGAATAGAAGAGTACGTTCTAGGACAAAAGTTTAATGCAAACTTCCAAGGCTGGGCCCAAAAGGAACACTTTGGAAACTTCGATTTTCTGGGGTTTGACGATAGAAAGCAAACAAACCTGCATGGTATACTAAGTCTCCCAGCAAAAGATCAGCTGACGCTAGATATTCCAATCAAGAATGAGGAGATAGGACACTATGGGCTGACGATGAGGGAATCCCAGAAGCCACTAGTCTACGAAGCCGCCGACAAATTTACAAAAGTTTGCGAAAGAGAGTATCCTCCTGGCATAATCGGCTTATTTGCCCTCCAAGGCGCCATAGCCTACGATGCCGATGATCCAGAGCAAAAGAGACTTGCCTTTTACATTTTTGATGTAAGCCCAAGAGTTCCCGGAAG